>JAHIOG010000105.1 GCA_018895675.1 bacterium | reverse complement strand
GGCTTCATCATAAGGAATAAACCTCACACGCGGTCCATCATCTCCCTCTGGCGGTGGCGGCGGCGCGTCCCAGGCTTCGTAGCTGGATATATCGGTACTCATTTCAATCGTAACATCATCCAGCAGATCATCGTCCTCCACTTCAATGGGAATAGACGGTCTTGACGGGGGTTTTGCCGCTTCGATCTTTTGTTCAATTACCGGAATATCAATTGTTTCAATTTCAATTCGGATCTCCGTTTGAGTTCGATCCCCTCCTCCCGATCTGGGTACGGAAGAAAACATAATAATCATCGCTAATAGCGTAAAAACCAGACTTACTCTTAGTACCAGCGGATATTTTAATTTAAGACTTACTTCAGGGTTTTGTCTTAGAATCATTTTTATTCCTTAAATTGCTCTTGTAGAATAATTCACAGCCAATGCGTCCGCCAGTCGCAGTTCCTTATGGATTTTACTTATCAAATCCATATGCACCAGTTCATCGGACCGGATCGATACAATTAGCTGAGGATCGGCGGTTCTTTTTTCATACATGATATTCCGAATACTTTGCACCTGATATAGTTTGTCGTCAATTGAGACCAACCCCTCTTTGGAAACCCATATATAGGTCACGTGAACTCTCGATTCCAGCTTCTCGATCTGTTTTGCCTTGGGCATGATAATATTCAAACCTTCATGCGTTCTAAGTACTGAAGAAACCATGAAGAAAAAGATCAGCATGAAAATGATATCCGGCATCGCAGTCGTAGGAATCGAAATTTTCATTTTGGTTTTTTTCTTGAATTCCATCCTTTACTCCTTATTCTGCAATAGATATCACACGGGTGTTCGCCTGTTTTAACTGATCCAGAACCTCAATATAGACTTTATATTTTGTGCGAGGATGTGATTTAACTGAAAAAACCATTTTGGGGTTTTGGAGCTGAATGGTTTCAACCATACCTTTAATCTCTTTGATGTCCACTTCTTTATCGTCCATCAAGACCGTTCCCCGTGCGTCGATCAGGATATTGGTAATATTTTTACTGGACATTTCGATCTCTCCGCCTTCGGCGGGAAGAACGATACCGATACCTTTATCCAGGTCGATGGTTGTAGCAACCATAAAGAAGATAAGGATCAAAAAGGCTATATCCGCCATCGAACCCGACGGCATTTCAGCATCACGTATGCCTTTTTTCTTTAGTAAGCTCATCTGTAGCTCTTATTTTTTCTTATATTCTTCACTTGCGATCGTGTCTATTAAGTTGATGGAACTCTCTTCCATATCTACAATAATACCGTCAACGCGGGCAGTAAAAAGGTTGTAGAGAATCTGAATAGTAATACCGACAATCAGACCAAATAAGGTGGTCAAAAGCGCTTCGGAAATACCGGATGCGACGACAGCCGGTGAAATATTGTTGGCAGCGGCGATATCCTGGAACGCATTAACCATACCGGAAACAGTCCCGGCAAATCCAAGCATCGGCGCTACCGTGATAACGGTTGCCAGCCAGATCATACCTTTTTCAAGGAATGCCATTTCGACGGAACCGGCATTTTCGATCGATTTTTCCACTACTTCAATACCCTGCTCAATACGGGATAATCCCGCATGAAAAATTTCCGGAATCGGGCCGGGTGTTTCTTTACATACATTCATTGCGGCATCCACGCCCTCTTCTTTCAATGCTTTGTTCAATTTCGGGATGAAGCGTCTCGTAGCCAGAGATGCTTTTGCTAATGTGTATACCCTTTCCAAACAAATCACTAGTCCGAAAATGAATAGGATCAGAATCGGCCACATAAAAGGTCCACCTTCGATGAAAAGCTCAATTAACATTAGATATTATCCTCCATTCTGTTATTCTCAAATTTGTTAAATTACTGATAATTTTAAGCCAATATTTTAAAAAAGTCAACATTATTATCGACGGGAGAGATGTTTTATTTATTTGCAACTCCGATCATTGTGCTTGCCTCACGAAGGTATTGCAGGGCTGCCTGCACCTGGTTGTCATATTGACGTATAACTTTGTAGTATTCGTCATATCCCCAGAATTCCCGGGCAAGTTCTGCTTTCATTAACAGCTTAAGATAGTCCGAATCTTTTTTCAACTTTTCGATATTTACGTCAATCTCTTTATCCTGAATTGCTTCAAGGAAAGATTCAAAGTCACCGTCGCTAATTTCCACCTTTTCAAAAAATTTCTCTTTCCTGTTTCTGTACCGTTTATATTTTTCAGATGTACGGCTTATATAATCAAACAGCACGCGTGACGGATGGCGCAACAGCTTGTATGTATCCTTGGATAGATCTCTCTCGAATTTGACATAATAATCCGGTGATATTCCGCCACCGCCGTAAACAACTCGTCCTTTTTTAGTCTGGTATTGAGGACGAACCTTCACTGAGTCTTCTGCTGCAAGTAATGAATCCCTGTTTTCTTCTACAAATCCTTCGAAGTAATCTGCCAAGGTACCATCGTATGGTCTCTGAATCAACCTGCCGCTTGGAGTATAATAGCGGGCAACGGTCATACGAATAGCGGAACCGTCTCTCAAAGGATACTGCCGTTGAACCAAACCCTTGCCAAAACTTGTTTCACCAACAACCAGTCCACGATCATGATCCTGAACCGCACCAGCAACAATTTCGCTGGCGCTGGCAGAGCCTCGGTTGATCAGAATTACAAGGGGAAGTTTACCAAAACCATTGAATCGACCGGAATAAAACTCCTCATTGGCGCCCCGGATTCTGCCTTTTGTATAAACGATCATATGTCTTCCGTCAATAAACATATCGGCAATCTCAACCGCCTGATCCATCAGACCACCGCTATTACCCCGCAGATCAAGAACAAGTTGTTTCATCCCTTCATCGCTGAGCCGTTTCATTGCATCGCGTATTTCTTCTGCCGTTGTTCCACTGAATCGGTTTACAAAAATATATCCCGCGCTATCATCCATTAGAAACGCAGCTGAGACGCTGTACAATGGAATCTCGTCCCTGATAATTGTCACGTCAAAATCGTCGGCGCCCTGCCGGCGAATTGTAACCGTGACTGCTGATCCTTTCGGACCACGTAATTTTTTAGAGACATTTTCACGTTTAATTTTATAGGATGATTCACCTTCAATTTTTACAATCTTGTCGCCAACCATCAAACCGGCTTTTTCCGCCGGCGCTCCTGCCACTGGTGAAATGACTGTGATGTAACCATCCAATACGTCAAACTCAATTCCGATACCTTCAAATTTTCCGGTAAATTCCTCATTGATATTTGACAGCTGTTTTTTCTCAATGTAAAATGAGTGCGGATCGAGATTTTCCAGAAGACCGCTGTAAGCTCCCTCCATAACTTCATCCCAATCCGGGACTTCAACATAATAATCATTGATAATGCTGATAATTTCATTCAACACCTTTATTTTCAGAAACAGATCACTGCCGGATGCAGATATCTTTCTTCCAAACGGTGAAATAGTTAACAATACTATTATCAGAAGTATTACCGTTCCCGGAACAGTTATCCAACGAAATCTCATCTTCACGGTTACATTCCTTTGCTCATTTTTCGAATCTTCATTGAGTGTCTCGGCTTAACATTTAAAACATATCTAAATTTGCAAAAATTCTATCAGTATAACACCTATTAAATCAAATTGTTTCAAGATTTAATGGATTTTAAAAAAGCACGGAAACACGCCTGCAAACCAGCTCCAGATATTTTTTATCCTCCTCGCTAAACGGATTAAGTTCATGTGAATCTATATCCAATTCAGCGACAAATCGACCATCTTTAAATACCGGAACCACAATTTCCGAGCGCACGTCATTGCTGCATGACAAATAGTTCGTTTGACCGGATATATCCTGAACGATAATGGTCTCCCGATTTTCAGCTGCCTGGCCACAAATCCCTTTTCCATACGGAATACGGACATGCTCGGTTGGAGCTCCAACATAAGGTCCGAGAACCAATTCTTGTTTACTTTGTTCGGCCATATAAAACCCTACCCAGTCGTAGTAGAGTAGCGCATCCTTTAATAATCGACAAATATTCAGCAGCTTTTCATCGCGTGTTTGTGATGACAGGATAATTTTCTGAATAGATTCAGTGCCCGGAAAACATTTTTTTCTTCTAATATCTTTTCCTCTATTCTTTAAATTATATTTTAATAAAAATTCTCTTCTTATATAAAATGTCTGCAATCAACCAGTACATGGCGATCAATGTAAGCGCAAAGAGCAGCGAGCCGTTAATCTGACTGCCTCCGGTGAGAGGAACAAAAATACTCGTATATAACCATGCTTTTAGAGTAACCAGTTTGCCGGTCACATCATGCCAGCGCGCCAGGTACACCATTGTTTTTGCAACCAGCCCGGAAAGCACGAAAATGAACAGGGGGTTTGCGCCAAATACAACAAATGGTTTCGTCCATGTTTTGTAACCCAACACGTCAATAAACAGAATAGCGATACCCAGACAGAGCATTGCCAGACCACCGGAATACAGAACGTAAGAACTTGTCCAGATGGGCTTGCCAATGGGAAAGAACAGACCCCATAACAAACCGCCCAGTGCAAACACGATACCTCTTCCAATCAGTTTCTTTACAACTTTTTTCTGGTCCGGTTCGGATCTGATCATACTGCCTGTAAAATAGCCGAGAATAACAGTAACGATTGCCGGGATCGTACTAAGAAGCCCTTCCGGATCAAATGGCATCCCATACTCATGCCCATGGTACACATGATTTGCTCCCATTATCCATAGATCAAAACGACGAGCCAGGGTGTTTTCAATTTCAAAACCGCCGGTTGCCGCCAGTAGAAGCCAGTAAAAAACCAACATAATTCCGGAAATCCAGGCGACTTTCTTTTTTTCCAGTGTAAGAACAAGCACTGAGGCGATTCCGTAGCATAATGCAATCCGTTGAAGAACACCAAGAATTCTCCACTTTGTAAAAATTTCCACAAAACTATCCGCAGGTCGGAGCATATTCAAAACAAGACCGATAAGAAAAATCAGAAGCGTACGCTTCAGAATCTTTTTGCCCGCTTCCGGGGTGAGTTTGTGATCAAACTTGGCAAAGGCAAACCACATGGCAACACCGACAATAAAAAGGAAGAATGGGAAAACCAGATCCGTGGGAGTACATCCAAACCATTTTGCATGACAGAGCGGAGCATAAATATGACTCCAGCTGCCAGGGTTGTTTACTGTAATCATAAAAGCAATGGTTGCCCCGCGAAACACATCCAGTGAAACCAACCGCATCGATTTTTGCTCTGTCAATAACTCAGCCATCTTCTCCTCTGTTAACCCTACAACGTCATTTAGGAAATATGATGCGATATATAGTTCCAACTAGTCCCGACCCGTCGGGATAAATACTACATTTGGTATATTAAATTTTATCGAAGATTCCCTTTGGGACAAGTTACGTAGTAGGGTTAATATTTACCAAGATTTTTTAAGACCCCTTCTGCCGCAAAAATACCGGTCACCGCCGAATAAATAATACCTCGGCTGTGTCCGCTTGCGTCGCCCGCAACGAAAAAATTATTAACATTCGTCTCGAGGTTGGGTGTCACAGTATATTTTGTGTCATAAAATTTTATCTCGGGGGCATATAGCAACGTACTGTTCGATTGGAGCCCTGAGATGATCTGATTTAATACGCTCAATCCTTCCATCAGATTGGTGACTATACGCTGAGGAAATGCCATGGCAATATCACCGGGCGTAACATCGGTCAATGTCGGTGTAATAGCCGATTTGGCAATTCGATCCCAGGTTGAACGGCGTCCGGAAACAAAATCCGTCAAGCGCTGAAGAATCGGTTTTCCTCCGCCGATAGTCGTTGCCAGGCGGGCAATATCCCGTCCATATTTCGTTGTGTCTTCCACCGGGTCAGTCAGAGTGACTCTGGATAGCAGCGCAAAATTCGTGTTGTTCGTTTTAGAATTCCATTTGGCGTGTCCGTTGACGAGAACGAAATCATCAAACTCTTCCTTAACAATATATCCATTGGGATTGGTGCAGAATGTTCGCACAAGGTCGTCGTAGGACTTTGTATATAACCGAAATTTAGCGTCATACATGATTTTTGCAATTTCGCTGTATATATCAGCCGGAAACTCCACGCGCACTCCGACATCGATTGGTCCATACATATTTTTTATGCTCAGCTTTTTTGCCTGCTCGCGTAACCAATATGCCCCGGCTCTACCGGGCGCCGCAATAATCGACTCTGCCCGGAACTGTTCCTTTTCATTGGATAGAATGAAGATATTGTCCTGATAATCAATTGACCGAATGCGGGTATTAACCCGAAACGAAATTCCTTTTTTAACCAGCCGCTGATAGAAGCGATTAGTGATAACATGCAGCCGGTCTGTACCGATGTGGCGCTGTTTGGCATAAATAAAGTCGACGCCTACAGCATGAGCTTTCCGCATCAATTCCTGGAAAGATTTATCATTTGTCCCGGTATATCCGCCCGCGACTCCTATTTCGGTAAAAATATCATCAACCAATTCAATATATTCTTCTACTTCCGATGCGCTCCTTCCAAAACTTGACGGATCGCCACCGATCCGGTGACTTAAATTCAGCTTGCCGTCGGAAAATGTGCCGGCACCCCCGACCCCAAAATTCATATCTTTGCGCTTTTCCGGTTCGTCGCCCCTGTCAATGACAAGCACCTTTAATCCACTCCCTGCCAGACGATTCGCAGCAAACAAACCCGCGGATCCGGCTCCAATTAAAATAACATCGTAAATATTTTTCATTTTGCTCATCAGTTTTTCTTGAAGAAATAACAAGAAAGTTTAACATATTTATAAATAAGATTCCATGAAAAACAACTGAATATTAACAATAAAAAATTTTTAGATGGTTCCAAAATAAATCTTTTCAGAAACGTTTTGATTGCTTTATATTACAGAAGTAGTAATGGGAATTAATGGTAAGAAAGTTCCCGGCAGTTTTAGTGTCTCTATGTTCAGACTGCTACAAAATATAAATGAAATCTCTCTCGTCTTGAAAAATCTGAATGGCTGAAATGATCTACAAAAACATCTATTTACAATCTCCTTTGCCAACTCTAATTTTAGATGCTCAAGGATTAATAATTGACGCCAATCCGGCATTTAAAGCTCTGGCAATTCTCCCTGAAACGGATTTTATTGGCACTTCGATTTCCAGTTATATACCAAACAACGATAACCAGCGCCTAATTTTATCTCAACTACTGACTGTCGAGATAATAGAAGGACGACTGGATTTTCAGACTCACGGAGGCGTCTCTGTTTCGGTATTAGTAACGCCTGCAAAAACCATCACCGAAAACGGTGATCCGGCAATAATATTTTTTATACACCCTGTCTCTTCGGCAAGCGGAAAAGACATTGAGATCACACAGTTGGAAAATGATCTGCGCAATGAAAAGCGTTTTTCCGTTTTTGGTCACCTCGCCCCGGGAATTGTTCACAACATTAATAATCCCCTTGCGGTTATCATTGGCAGAGCTCAGCTCTTAAAAGCCAAAAATCCCAACATCCCGGGTCTGGACATTATTCAATCGCAAGCCCAGAGTATCAACTCAATGATCACAACTCTATCATTCAAAAGTAATCACGAGCTTATACAGAATGAGGTTCCCCTCAATCTGAGTGACCTATTGCATTATGAACTCGATTTCCTGGAAGCCGATCCGTTTTACAAACACAACGTTGAAAAAAAATTGGATCTGAGCGCAAGTATACCGATGATTACGGGTACATATAGCGACTTCTCAACAGGCTTAATGAGCATTGTAAATTTCTCCCTGGACACAATGCTAAATACCGACATCAAAACATTTTCCGTTTCCCTGTATGCCGATCCGCAATTTATTTATATTGATATTTCCGACACCGGCGCTCCTATTGATAAAAAGCAATTAGCAACGATATTTTCAGAACCGCCACCGGAAAAACAATCGAAACGCATGGGAAAACAGCCCGTCGATCTATATTATGCCAGCCGGATATTGCATAAGTACCAAGCCACAATAGATATAATGAAAAACACTGAAGAGGGAAAAGTTTTTCAGGTTAAGATACCCCATTAAGATAGAGGCGGAAATGAACGATAAAACAAATATAACAATGGAACAATTAAACGCTCTGAAAGATGAGTTTTCTCAATTTGAACGTCGCTACCGGGCGTTTATGGATAATACTGATGAGGGAATTTGGTGTTTTGAAACCGCCGAACCAATTCCTGTCAATCTTCCGGAAGATGAAATAATCCGTCGCATCTATGCTGCAGGTTTTTTGGTGGAATGCAATGATGCAATGGCTAAAATGTACGGTTTTGATAAAAAAGAGGATTTGATCGGTACTCGCCTGGAAGATCTTCTGGTTCCTTCCGATGAACGAAACATTGAATATCTAAAAAGTTTTATCCGCAGTGGTTTTTGTCTTGTTGGTGGCGAGTCCCATGAACCGGATACTTACGGCAATCTAAAAACATTTCTGAATAATTTCATTGGCATTATTGAAAATGACCAGCTTGTCCAGGCCTGGGGGACACAGAGAGACATTACCGAGCAAAAACGGTCAGAAGAACGAATAAAGTCTTTAACGGTTCAGCTGGAACAATTCAGCCAAATATCCGCAGATATTATTACTATCAAAAATAACGAAGAACAGTTCCGGAAAATTAGTGACGCTGTGGTTGAAATATCCGACTATAACCGATTACTCCTTTACACTTTTAAAGAGGATCCGCCATATCGAGATATCATCGGCCATAAAGGCGTTGACGACGATACTTTAAAGCGCTTAAAACAGACCTATATCACAAAAGATCATGTTGTAAAATTATTTTCTCAAGGGGTCAAGCTTGGGAATCAGTCCTGTTATATTCCTCATACAATGAAACATATTCTTGATCAGAGCGCCGTTGATTACGGTAAAAAAGAATATTCTCCGGGAAAAGGGCGCTGGCACCGGGAAGACAACCTGTTTGTTGCGCTGAAAGATAAATCCAGAGATTTTATTGGTATGATCTCTCTCGACGACTCAAAAAGCGGATTGAAGCCAAGCGATGAAACGGTCAAGCCTCTTGAATTATTTGCCAATCACATTTCTCAGATCCTCCAGATGAAAAAACTTGAAAATGAACGGCGGGAAATTGAGCAAAAATTCCAGCAGGCGGAAAAAATTCGCGCCTTAGGTGAGATGTCTGGCGGGGTGGCTCATAATTTTAATAACGTGCTGAGCGCTATCCTTGGAAGAGCCCAATTGTTAAAGCGGGATATAAAAGCACCCGATATTTTATATGGTCTTGAGGTTATCGAAAAAGCCGCCCTGGATGGCGCCGCTACCATTAAACGAATCCAGGAATTTACCCGGGTCAGAACGGACCAAAAATTCGATACGATAAATATCAATGAAACTGTACGAGATTCTATAAAATTTACCCGCACACGCTGGCATGATGAAGCCAATGAAAAAGGTTTAAAAATAAACATCACAACGAATTTCAACCAGGATCCACAGGTAAAAGCAAACGCCTCGGAAATGCGGGAAGTGTTTACCAACCTGATTCTAAATGCCGTTGAAGCCATGCCTGAGGGTGGCAATATTACAATCATAAGCGATATCATTTCTGACCATGTAAAAATTACAATTCAGGATGAAGGCACTGGAATGGACGAGGAAATTTTAAAAAGGGTTTTTGATCCATTCTTCACAACCCGCGGTGTGAATGGCTCGGGGCTTGGATTGAGCGTCACCTATGGAATTATCCATAGACATAACGGCGAAATAAATATTCAGAGTGAACCGGGCGTAGGAACAACTGTAACCATCAATCTTCCTTTGTCTCCTGTGCAAATGGCGCCTCCGGCGCCTCAAGTAGAGAAGGCGCCTGAAGCGAAAGAAATGGAAACCGCGAAAATACTTGTCGTCGACGATGAAGTCGAACCCAGAGAACTGCTTAATGATATTTTAAAAATTGGCGGACATACGGTGCTGACCGCGGATTCCGGTCGAAACGCGCTGAACATCCTGGATAATGAAAAGGATATTCATATTATTTTTACCGACCTCGGAATGCCCGAGATGTCCGGCTGGGACCTTTCAAAAGAGATTAAAGCCAGAGATCCAAAATCTATTGTTGTAATGATAACCGGATGGGGTACCCAGCTCGACCCGGAACGTATAGCGTCCTGCGGTATTGACCGGGTAATAGCGAAACCTTT
>JAHIOG010000104.1 GCA_018895675.1 bacterium | reverse complement strand
CCAAGAGTTCTACATATCTTTTGGGCCCGTTGAATAATTTCATCGGTATGATCAGCGCCTTCATGGCACCAGAATCTGAATGTTACGCCAATCGGATTATAGCCATCTTCCTGCAACAGGTAAGCGGCAACGGAGCTGTCCACTCCGCCACTCATTGCCACAAGGATCGTATTTCCCTGCCGGTTCATTATACCTGATTCTCCTGCCTCTTCACCCAGGTGGCTAAAAAATCTTCATGAACCCTGAATACAAGTTTTGGGCGATCATTGATAGAAAAAAATCCGGCTTCGCTGACATCATCTCCCGGAATCATTTTTACATCAGCGTCAATTTCAACATGAAATCCGATGATCAACACATCTCCGTAATAACCATTTAAGTGAGAACCGATACCGAGCAATTGCGGGTCATTTATATTTATTCCGATCTCTTCTTTTAATTCCCGAACCGCCGCCTGTTGCGGAGTTTCTCCAATTTCGATAAATCCTCCGGGCAAACACCATTCTCCGATTCCGGGCTCAACATTCCGGCGTACCAGCAAAACCTGTCCGGGTTTATTTGTGATCACGACGGCAACAGATGGAACAGGATTTTCATATAAGGGTAAATTGCAACGTTCACAGTACGATCTTTGCCTTCCGTCAATTGTTTTTGAAATAGTTTTTGTTCCGCAATGATAACAATACAGGTATTTCACAGAGTTAATTTACCCAATGATAAAGTATATTGAAAACAAAACTATAATTTCGTATTTTCCCTGGTAAATTTGACAACTAAAATTTAGGTTGATATGAAAAATTTTGTTCTTGTAATCGGATCAGTGGCATTTGATGATGTAAAGACGCCCTTTGGCGAGCGCCGGAATGCGCTGGGCGGCAGCGCGGTTTTCTTTTCCATGGCGGCATCTCACTTCACAAATGTCAGGATCGTGGGAGTAGCCGGAAAGGATTATCCCGAGGATGCCATAAAGATGTTATGCGACCATAATGTCGACACTCATGGACTTGAAATCGCCGAGGGAAAAACATTCCGCTGGGGTGGCGTCTATCACGAAGATATCAATATTCGTGACACACTTTACACTCATTTGAATGTATTCGCGGATTTTAAGCCAATTATTCCTCCTGATTATCAACAATCGCCTTTTCTCTTTCTCGGTAATATTCAACCTTCTCTGCAATTGGATGTGTTGAATCAGCTGCAAAAACCCAGGTTCACCGCTCTGGATACAATGAATCTCTGGATCGAAAGCACTCCAGATGATTTGAGCAAGGTCATTGAGAAGGTCGATCTCTTATTAATTAATGATAGTGAATTGAATCTGCTCACCGGCGAATTAAATCTCCTGAAAGGCCTGGATAAAGTTCATGAAATGGGTCCGAAATATGTCATAATAAAAAAAGGCGAGCACGGAGCGTACCTGAGTTATCAAAGATCACTGTTTTTTGTCCCCGCCTATCCGGTTTATCAACCGACCGATCCGACCGGAGCCGGCGATGGTTTTGCCGGCGGTTTCATGGGGTATCTTGCCGCTTGCGGCAATGTCAGTTTCCGCACAATGAAAAAAGCCCTTATTTACGGCAGTATCATGGGATCTTTTGTCGTGGAGGATTTCAGTGTTGACGGTTTAATAGATTTGACAAAAAATCAAATCGAGTCCCGTTACAAAACCCTGAGACAGATGGTTACTCTTTAACATTGAATTAAATTTATGATAAAACCGTTATTCTGGGAAAACAACCGCTTATATATTGTCGATCAAACGCTATTACCGGCTGAATATAAAAAAATCGAAATCCACGATCACAATGAGATGGCAGATGCAATCAAACGTTTGGCAATTCGCGGAGCGCCTGCTATAGGGATCGCCGCCGCCTTCGGACTTGTGCTGGGCTTAAAACCTTTTGCAAATGCTTCGCAGGATTCGTTTTTTTCGAAACTCGCCGAAATCTCCGATATACTTCGGAACACCCGTCCTACAGCCGTTAATCTATCCTGGGCGCTGCAACGAATGAAAAACCGGGCGCAATCTCTTACAGATGCGCCAATTCCGATGATCTGGAAACGTT
>JAHIOG010000103.1 GCA_018895675.1 bacterium | reverse complement strand
TCTGATGACATTTATTTAACCCATTTAGGGGGTGTGATAGAATAAAGTTGTCATTCATTGTGATTTATCATTATGTTATTTAGGAATTTACAATATTATATATGTTCAGGGGGTGAGAAAAACTAATTACCATTTACAGAATTATATTCATAATATTTTTATTGAACTTAGAATAATAAAAATCTATTTTATTTCTTCTTCCCAGAGGGATGTCTTCGACACACCCCCTAAAGGTTATATTATCAAACCCCCTTTGGTACTCGATAGCCTGATTCTTTATCAAAGACCAGATTATCCCTGAGAGCGATTTCTGCTTTTTTTACGATATCTTCTGGTATGTTAAAGTATTTCCGGGCAATATCTGAGATTTCTTCTTTGAATTTTCCTTTGAATATCAGATCGCTGCCTTCACGCTTCAGATAATGATTATGCAGGTAAATGAAACCGTTTTCATCCCGCTTCGAAAGACATATGCCGTGCATTGTCATCCAGTGGAAAGACTTTTCCCAATATTTTTGAAAATCGGACATGCCGGTTGGTATCTTTATAAAAGAATAGCGTAATTTTTTTTGATCGCCGCTTGAAGTCCATAAAGAATACCGGTTTTCGTCTTTATTATGAATAAGTGAAACGTGATTCGGCATATTGGAAGCGCTCATTTCCAGCGGGCGAGATAACAGATAACCGGGATCAAGAAGATATTCCTTGTCATCTTGTTTCAAAGTTAGGGCACAGTGTGTATTTTTTCCCGATCGCATATCCGCCATCAGGATGTGCGAATCGTAGCCTGCGTAATCAAGAATAGTTTTCAATAAAAAGGTCAGTGAAAAACAGGTTCCTCCTAATTTGAAGCGTTCATGATCACTGACAACCTCATCCGGAAGGCGGAAGTGTTTTGATCTCCAGTTATGATTAAGTTTGATGATTTTGCTGAGATTTTCATACGGTAACTTTGAAAAATGAGTCAGGATTTTGGCAACATGTTCGATAGAGGGACGTTGCGAGTCGATTCTGAACGTTTCCAGAAAATGTTCCGCTGCATCCATGTGTCTTTGTGTATCGAGCCGGGCTTCCATGAACATTAAGTTATATACATTTACAGGAAAAACCAAAGCCCAAAAAATCAAAGGAAGAATCTTGACATGAGCTAAACTTTTCCGTAATATTTCCCTGCATCAGACCGGCGATATTGATTTTTTCCAGTAAAAAAGGCAGAACAATTATGGTAAAGACAATAGTTATAACGGGAGCGACTTCAGGTTTCGGCAGAAGTTGTGCCGAACGCTTTGCCGAAGAAGGCTGGAAGCTGGTCCTGATTGGTCGTAGAGCAAAACGATTGGAAGAGATGTGGAAAGAGTTATCCGTAAAAACCGATATTCTTACTTTAACACTGGATGTTCAAGATCGTGGTAAGGTGTTTGAGACGTTTGAATCCCTTCCGGTTGATTTTCAAAAAATCGATGTACTTGTAAATAATGCCGGATTGGCGATGGGGCTTACGCCGGCATTCAAAGCGGATATTAACGACTGGGATACGATGATTGACACGAATATTAAAGGTTTGGTTTATAGTACTCGTGCGCTTTTACCCGGGATGGTTAAGCGAAATACCGGTCAGATCATCAATATCGGATCAATTTCCGGAAACTGGCCCTATCCGGGCGGCAATGTTTACGGAGCAACAAAAGCGTTTGTACAGCAATTTTCCAGAAACCTGCGGGCGGATTTGCATGGCACAAAAATTCGTGTGACAAATTTGGAGCCCGGCATAGCTGAGACCGAATTTTCCATTGTCAGATTTAAAGGGGATGAAGAACGCGCGGGCAGGGTTTATAAAGATATACGGGCATTGAAAGCCAGAGATATTGCTGATGTAGTCTGGTGGATAGCCAACACACCTGAACATGTCAATGTCAACCAGATCGAAATAATGCCAACGTGTCAAACCTGGGGTCCTTTAAAAATTCATCGTGAATAACCGCACAAAATAAAGACAGGCAGTGAAAAAAGAAACAATCAATCGAAAAAAAGAACATCTAAAAATCGCTCAGAATCACCCGGTTAATTTTGAGGAAATAACATCCGGTTTTGAACACTATCATTTTGTTCATAATGCTTTGCCGGAAATGAATATTGAAGATGTTGATTTTCATACGACTTTTCTGGGATATGATCTCAAACTGCCATTGATCATCTGTTCGATGAGCGGTGGGGAGCAGGAAGGTGAAATGCTGAACCGCGATCTGGCAATTGCCGCCAATAAATCCGGGATTGCGCTTGCGCTGGGCAGTATCCGTCCGGCTCTGGAAAACCGTGATGCTCTTGGAAGTTTCCGGGTAGCGCGTGAGAATGCGCCGGATATTCCGATAATTGCCAATATCGGCGCGACCCAGCTGGTGAAGGATTTTAAAACAAAAGATTTATTGAAATTACTGAAGGAAATTCAGGTTGATGCCATTTCAATCCACTTAAATCCTTTACAGGAAGCATTGCAGCCGGAAGGAGAACCTCACTTTAAAGGTGTCAGCCGGGCTATTGAAATTCTGCGGGAGACGCTTCCTTACCCGGTAATCGTTAAAGAGGTCGGATTCGGACTGTCCTTCGATGTGATCAAACGCTTGCAAAAAATGGGGATTCAGTGGATTGATATCGCCGGCGCAGGCGGTACATCCTGGTCCAGGATCGAACATATGCGGACAGATGATGATGTCCGCCGCAGTATAGCGTCACAATTTTTTGAATGGGGAATTCCGACTGTTGATGCAATTCTTCATGCAGTTCGTGTTAAGCAAATGCACATTATTGCATCGGGCGGAATTGACGACGGATTAAAATTCGCAAAAGCAATTGCATTAGGCGCCGATCTGGCAGGAGCCGCAACGCTATTTTTACGAGCGCGGAATAGTGATGGAGTTGAGGGTATTACAAATTTGATTAAGGTTTTTTCAGAGACATTGCGGATCGCCATGTTTTGCTGTGGTTGCCGTAATTTGGAGGAATTCAGAGGAAATCAATCAATAATTACTTCTCGAAAAAAATAAATAATATCTTTAACTTACGTTCCGATGAAAATGATGGCACAAAAATATTATTTACTCAATTTGTTGATGGTATTGTTGTTTATCGCCGGACAGCTGGCAGCCGAGGAGTTTTCGATTCATTTTTCGGCTACAGTTCATGGTGAAACCGAACCCTGTGGGTGAAAGACTCGCAGGCTTGGCGGTCTGGCCAGGAAAGCAACAGTAATTCAACAATATCTGAATTCACACGATAATAATCTGATTCTGGATGCGGGTGATCTATTTTTTCGCTTGCCAAACGCGCCGGCAAGCGATGTTAAAAAGCGAATGAAGACCGCCCGGACGATGATTGAGGGGTATAACGCTATTGGGTATCAGGCATATAATGTATCGTCGCAAGATTTTGCAGCCGGAAGAATTTTTTTAAAAGAACTTCAGCAAATAGCGAAGTTTCCGTTCATTTCCGCAAATATTTTAGACAGCCTGACTCGACAACCAATTTTTAAACCTTATATCATTGAAAAGGTAAGCAAAAAGAAATTTGGAATTATCGGAATTACGTCAAAACCGGCGAAAATGATACCGGGTATTGAAATCGCGTCGCCGGACAGTACGTTGGAAAAAATAATTCCGGAACTTCGTAAAAAGGTCGATTATATAATAGTTCTTGCCAATCTTGACCGGATTGCAGAAAAGGATTTTTTCGAAAAGACATTTGATATCGATTTTGTTTTAATATCCGGTAGTTATCGCTACTCTAAAAATCTGGAAGATAAAAACAGTATGATAGTTGCCTACTGCGGAAGCATCGGGAAATACATGGGTATCATCAGATTTGATCTGCAAAATCCCGATGTGAAACTTACCGATGTTTCCAGAGCCGAGGCGCAGCTAAGTTATGCCCGGAAACGGCTGGATTCTTTTACTGAAGCAGCTAAGGGAAAACCCGTTGAGATATTTTATGCGAATCAGCCCTCGTTACTAAGCACGATAAAAAGCTTGAAAACACAGATTCAGATTTTGACCGATGAAAATGCCCGGGTCGCCAATCCGGTTTTCTATGATTTGATCGCGCTGGATGAAACTATTCCGGATGATCAACAAATAAGAGCAAAATTGAACGAATTAGAACAAAAATTGAATAGCGCACGAAACAGAAGATAAATCAAGTTCTTTTAAATTTCACTTTATTTTGTCTTAATTGTAACAGGCTTCATTGCATACGCTTGATAAATAATATTTTGCTCCGGTTATGAACCAATGAAAGTATCGCAAAACATATCATTAAGAAATTGGAAAATCCCGTCCCGAAGGGATCCCTATGGGAAAGGGATTGAACATGAATAACATCAAACGAAGTCTGATGTAAGAAAGTGGATCCCTCAAAAAGAACAAAACACTGAAAGTGTT
>JAHIOG010000102.1 GCA_018895675.1 bacterium | reverse complement strand
GTTGCAACTCTCGCGGTGAAGAGTAATGGTTCGGCGGACAGTAAAAGAAATCATCTATTGTATTATATCCACGAACCAGCCCTGTATATAGAGACACAAGAGTATATCCGGAACGTCCGGTATCTGAATAAACCAATACCTCGTTACGACGATCAAAAAGATTAAAGACTTTTAGAAAGAAGACTATATTATTGCCCATAAGAGTAAAATTGTAGTTGGTTTTTAAATCAAAAGACATTGTCATTGGCGAACGGGCAGTATTTGTTAAAGCACGACGAATATTTAAAAATTTTGGCGTATATGGCAAGCCGCTCCCATACCTCCCAAGTAATGATATACTAGTTCGCGCCGTTGGCGAAAATGTAATTGCGCCGTTGATTGTATGCCGTTGGTCCCAATCAAGCGGTAATAAACGTTTTTCCGGCTCGCGGTTTGACTGTCTATCAACGAAAGCTGAATTGGGTTCTGAGGTGTTCCCTTCGGCAATTTGAAAGGTATAATCAAGGGATGTGGATAACCATTGTGACTGACGTTTATTCAGGGCGAAAACGATACCTCGAGTATTACCAAAATCTCTATTTTCATATCGAGCATACCTATCACCCTGCAGAATCTGATATATTTCCGTTCCTAATAAGTCTCGAGTATCTTTATAATATGCGGTAACATCTATTGCCAGGTCTTCAGACAACTGCTGTTGTAGTCCAACTTCATATATAATTGTTTTCTGAGGATTTAAATCTGCATTACCCATCAGCGTTTTCAGACGTCCGATTTCTACTTCAAACTCTGAATTGGCATAAAGATATTGAAATAGCGGCATCTGAAAGAAATAGCCATAAGAAAAATGCATGACACCTTTTTCAGAAATCGGATAAGCAATTCCAAGGCGGGGGCTATATTGATTCTTTAATTTTGCTTTTTTTTGCTTATTTTGATTGCCCGGATCAGATAGGTCCATAGGTATAACAGCATTTGGATCGAACATATCATACCTAAACCCGACGTTTACGATCATAAAATCAAATTCCATTTTATCCTGAACATAGAAGGAGAATTCACCGGGAGACTTCGTATAGCGGTTGTGATATGGAGATTCTCTTATAGGTATTGCCGGTTGAAATGGAATAATTTCTATGCCGCTCGAATCTTTTGCCGGAATAATTTTATATTCAGTAAAATCAAGTTTGTGCGTTCGGTATTCAACTCCTGCTTTAATCTGATGTGTTTTTGTAATCTGATTGGTAATATCAAATTTTGCCACATAAGATCCGGTACTGCGATGACTGTGCCATGGATCAACGCCCCCTGTATAAAAAGCATTCCCATAACTTATATTCTGTAACGAGTTTGGGTTCACATAACTGGAATCGAACGGGTCTTCATAAACATAGCTGCTCTGTTCATTATAACTTTTTGTTAAATTAAACGTATAAAAAGACCTCGGGCTTGTAGTGTGATCTAAAGACAGCATGACCGTATAGCCATTTTGATATTGCCAGGACGCCCCATCCGGATTAAGCATGAAATGCTTAAAATCGTGAAATTGATTTTCGGGGGTAACATCTTTCCCCTCATTACGCCAGTCTCGGTTTTTCATTTTATTCATCATCAAACTTCCGGTAAGTTTCACTGTCGGAGCTATCCGGTAACTCAGTTTGTTGTGAAGTGTTAACTTATTGTTGGGACGCATAGGCGCTGATTTACCATCACCGGTCTTTTCAATATTCCATTGATCCGGATCATCGGCGGAAAAATTCGAAACATCCTCCGGATTGAAAGTACGGGTTCCAAATATATAACCGTTCTCATTAAGAAAACGTAAGGTGGAAAAAAACCGGAGTTTCTTTTTTGTGCCGGGGATCGGACCATCCAAACTAAGCTGCAAATTTGTTACTCCCGTTAAGGATATTTTATCAATATGGGGGAAAATATCATCATCGTTACTGATATAATCTCCACAGTATAAAGTTACGGCTCCACCGATCTTGTCGCCGCCATCTTTCGTAACAATATTGACAATACCTGACATTGCTCGTCCGTATTCAGCATTAAATGTTCCACTTATTACTTGCAGCTCCTGAACGGAATTATTTTCAACCTCTACTGCTATCTCACCGGAAAAAACATCAGAAAGAGAAATACCATCCACCATATATGAAACTTCGTCGGCTCTTCCGCCACGAATGTGCATAGCACCATCTCGTCCGACAACCACACCTGCTTGAAGCTCAACGACGTCGCTGATTTCACCAACCGGCAAAGATTCTATCTCCCCACTGCCAACAACAGATTGCGAACCTGTCATATCGACAGTTATCATTTTTCGTTCTGCTATAACTATTACCTCTTCACCTGCTTCCAAAACAACAGAAGATAACGAAAAGGATATATTTGTGGTGAGATCGACGCTAACATTTACATTATTGATTGTCTGAGATTGATATCCTATCATCGATGTCTGAATATTGTAAACGCCTGGTGGAATATTCAGAATCATAAAGTCTCCATTAAAATCAGAAGCAGCGCCTATGGACGTACCCTTTACCATCACATTGGCTCCAATTAATGGCTCCCCTGTTTCTTGATCAATGATCCGCCCGGTGATTTTTCCGGTAATTCCAGCAAAGACTACAGTACTTATTAAGGAAAACAAGATTGTAAAAATTAATATCTTTGCTACTTTTATTTGATACATTGCTACTTCCCTTTTATCTAATTATGGCAAATTTCCCAATCTTCTCGCCTATGCCTGGAGCATCAATGTGGTAAATAAATACTCCATAAGCTACCAGCTCACCGCGCTTATTCTGCAAGTCCCAAAACTCTGAACCATCATATAGGCCCGAACAATGCTCAATTGTTTTTATATGGTAACCACGCATATTATATATTTTGATCGTACATTTTTGAGGCAAATTGACAAATTGGATCTTATTATCATAACCGCTCGTAAATTGGCTTTTCTGCTCAAAGCCCGAATAAACAATGTATGGGTTAGGAATAACAGCAACATTATTTAATACCGACTCACCCAAATCTGATTTTATCAATGCCCCCTGTGTAATAATTAGATATTTATCATTAGATGTAAACGGCTTAAAAGTGGATATTAAGAGCACATCGCAGCTATCAGGAGAAATAGAAAACACCGCTGAATCTTCAGGAACCGTAAATGTCAATGACCAATATACCGGCTTAAAATCAGTGATTGTATCCCCTTCCACTATAAAAATTCTTTCATCTACATCCCACTCCCCATTAGCATTCACATCGTAAACAAGAACATTTTCTTTATAGACATTCGACCTGTCGGTAACATTCCATATCTGAAAAGGTACCGGTATCGGCTGTGTAAAAACTGCCGTATCCATATTTGCGCCACCGAAACGCATCTCATAATCAGCGGCTACAGCGACAGGTTGACCAAGATTGGCATTTAGTTCCACCGCTGCATCCCAGTTTGAATTTCCGGACTTCCAGTAAGTGCTGTCGGGATTCCAGGCAAGATCGTCATCTCTCAGAGATACATTTATTCCATCGAAAAATGGACTGATATCGTTATAATAGTCTTCCGAAATATATGTTGACGAATTATTCACAACTTCTTTACTACCTGTTATATCATAGATCGAATAATAGGTTGTATCATCTGAAATAGTATCATTAAATGTGATTTGATAACTATTACCATCTTTTAAAAGAGTACGATCCACTATTTCCACAATTATATCGCCTGTGGCAAAACCATCGGTATGTTCCATGAAAAAATCAGGCGCCTCGTAACCACTACTTTCAACGATTGGCATTACCCTCGCTGTATTGACGTCCGCAATTATATTCCCATCGTTTTCAATGACGATGCTCTTAGTTGATTCTGTAGGGTGAATATCTTCCTCAGCGTTTCCTCTGTCAAATGCTACCACGGCATAATAATATGTTTTGCCATTGATGACATTTGTATCGGTCCAGCGGTGTTGCAGCCCCGAATTCTTACCCAGGTAATAACGAAATCCAAATATGTGCTTGGGAAAAAGACCTGAAACATCATTATAGACATCAAAAGTTGCCATAGGATCACTATAGATCAATATTCCCCTGTCATCAGTGACCGTAAAAACATCATTAAATCCGGGATCGCTGCTCCGGTATATTTTATAGCCCTCGAAATCTGCAACCGATTCAGCATTTGTATCCCAGTACAGAGTAACTTCTCCACTTTTTCTGACAGTATAGAGATTAGGTCTCGGCGGAGCAACAGGAAATGTATAATTATTAGCATAAATCTGATTGATGATCTCCTGATTACGCTCTATGTCCAATTCGTTAGCGTTCACAAAAATCACAAGGGAAAATTGCTGCATACTATCTGGCTCAAGGGAAAAATAACCGCTGCCTATTACAAATGTTTCAGCATTTTCTGTTCGATCAAATCTATCGGGAGTCAATGCCGACCAGACAGCATTATTATCACTAACATCAAAATCACCTCTTTCATAAGCGGCAAAACTGCTTCCTCCAGGCGGCGCCTCCAGAATATTTATGCCCAAGCGTCCAACCGGGGACCATGCACCGATCCCTTTGGCAGTGCCTCGGCCCTTTCCCTTATTATCCTTATCCATGACGATCACTGTTTTTTCATCCTTATTAAATGAAACAATATCGTCGTCGTCATCTCCACCAACAGCCGGATCTACAAAAAGACCGAATGCAGTATTTTGATATGAAGAACTTCCATAATTTTCTATCTCATAGTGCAAAAATATCATATCCTGAGCAAGATAGTGAGACCATTGAAAACCGCGAATAGTAAGACGCAATTTTAAATCGGTATCTTCTAAGACACACCAACTCTCTTGATCTGCATTGAGCGAATCATAAGCGTATAAACCATTCCATTGACCGTTCCACTCGTCAGCCCAGGTTTCCTCTAAGTGGCTAAATGCTGCTATATTATCGATGCTTGTGAATTTAGCAACTTGCCTTTGATTATTATTCTCAACCGCAACAATCGGGAATGCAAGATTAAGATATTCGTGCCCGGTTCCGGTCGGCCACTCCGCCGCCACACCATCCTTATTTTCAATAACACCATTATCCGAAAATGTAAGCAGGAGTTTATTCCCGCTGTGATAATTATCAGGAAAAGCATTATTCACTAATACTAATATTAAAAACAATAATAAGTACTTATTTTTCATCATTTAATTACCGCAAATTTTCCAATTTTATTACCAATCCCCTTAGCTTCCACATGGAATATGTAAACTCCAAAAGCTATATCAATACCATCCTTTGAAACCAATCCCCATCTTTCTATGCCATTATCCATTGTGCTGTTGTGTTTTATAACGTCAACCAGATTACCGCGCATAGAATAAATCCGAATAGTGCATTCCTGCGGCAGATTAATGAACTGGATTACACGTTCGCCGCGCCCCGAAGTAATTAATGGGTTTGAAGATTCCAATATATTAGTCGCTATATACGGATTCGGTATAACCGCTATTTCATCAAGATCAGATTTAGCGTCCTGTTTATTAATCGTTGCGCCTTTACCTGTTTTGAACTCAAAACTATCAGCAATGGTAAAACATAAATCTTCGTTATTAAATATTCTGACGCCAAGACCATCAAAAATCGGGTAAATATCCAGACTGTCCGGATATGGGCTTCTGTAAACTTTGAATGTATCTTCCTCCACACAATAAACGGAGTAATCTATGGTAGTTTGAATTGTTTCATCATTTACGGAAATAAGCGTATCATTGAATGTAACCTGGTAAGTTTTATCAGAATTAAACTCGTCAGGATAAATAATGGCTATCTTTATTCGTCCTTTGCCATCACCGGATGTATGTACTGGAAATTGTTCCAATTCGGGCGGCTCATATCCCGCCGCCGGCGTTTTTACCGTCACGATTTGTGTATTAATATCGGTAGAAATACTGCCGTATATATCCCTTTCAATAATACTTGTGCATTCCGATGGCGGTAAACCGCCGGAGCCGAAGTTCGGATCGCCCGCATCATAAGAGACAACCGCATAATAATACGTCCGACCGACAATCACATTCGTATCAACAAAAAAATGGGATAATCCAGTATCATCGCCCAGATAAAAATGAGCGCCGTTCGGTAATCCGACTTCACTTGTTCCACTGATACCATTTTTTAAATCATATTTTGCTTCCGCCATCCTGAAAACTTTATTGCCGTAGGCGTCGGTAATTATCCGATTATCCAGTAAACCCGGATCGGTGCTTCTATAGATAACATATCCTTCAAAATCTTTCTTCCATCCTAAAGAATCCGGATCTATACCAAGAAAAGGGTCGCGGGAAAATTCAGCTACGTTATCCCAGGTCAATATTACACGACCATTTTCCGCTATCGCCTTAACAGTAGGTTTATCCGGCGGTTTCGCAAACCGATAATTCGCATTAAAAATTCCCTGAACGATTTCTTTATTCCGCACCAGATCATTAAAATTTTCACCCATCAAAAGCGCAAGCGAAAATCTCTCGGTGCGACCGGCGTCAAGCGCAAAGGGTCCTGAGGAATACAGAACGCCTATATTAGAAAAATTCTGGACAGGATCAAATATGTGATTCGCAAGAAGATCCCAGACAAGTTCATCCCTGTGTAGCGGATATGTGTTCCAGCTATGCAGACTGACAGACTGCAATCCGATCTGGTCGGATTCATCGAGATCGGTACGGTCAAAATTGGGCTCTCCATCGGTTGGTATGCCGTCGCCTTCTCCTTCATCCGGTCCGGGATAATTTGCATCCAGCAGACCTAAGCCGTCCGCGCCAACATCATCTGTTTCCGGGTTCCAGTCACCATCTTCATCACCCGACCAGTGCCATTTGTCCGGTCCATAAATCCCTACGGAACCAAATAGCCACTCTCCCGGTCCGCTGTCTCGGGTTTCGTCAATTAGATCATCATCATCATTATCAATATTATCATCTCCAATACCGGGGCTTTCCAAATAGCCATAACCTATCCAACCGGTAGAGCCTCCCCACGTACCTATACCGGTTTGGTCCCAGATATAAGTAAGGTCCAAATACGTATCATAAAAGCCATTATCGTAATCGTGCCCGCCGTTCTTGGAATCTATGAACATTCCGAATAATACTTTCTCATAGTCAGTCGTTCCGACATTCGTTACATCATAAATCCAGAATATACAGTCTTCGGCTAATACGTGAGACCATTGCATTCCACGCACAGACATTCTCATCCCAATACCACGACGATCCATATCTGTCGAATCCGGATAATATTCAAACTCTTCATCGGCGTCATCGTCAACAACGTAATATGTTTCCTGATCGGCATTCATTATCCCGCGTCCGAAATAGCCATTCCATTCATGTCCCCAATCCGGACGATCAGGCCAAATTTCGGGCCATGTATCTGATTTATGGCTAATCGCCGGGGATTCCTGCGCCGGATTTAAGTATCCCGGTAAAGGCTGCCATCCCCATTCGGTTAGTCCGTCCGGCGATACATCCAGTGAAAACTCATAATTCGTTTCCAGGGGGTGAATTGTGCTATCATTTACATCCGTTGCTTCAGCCGCAACAATCGGCACGACGGTATCCATATAAATATGTCCGCTGCCGACAGGCCATTCTAATTGAGGCATTACCTTATCTTTACTGACTTGCCCTGTGTTAAAGTAAATAGTTCCAAGCATGTTGCCGTTCATTACGCCCATTCTTCGCCAATTTCGATCGCCAACCGCATGAATATCAGCCGGAATAAATTGTTCCTGAGAAAATAAAAGCGCTGAGAAAATCATAAAAATCGATAGAAACAAAAACGCCTTTATTCCTGTCATTTCGTTATTTCTTTTCACTCTTTTCACTTATAATTATAAAATTTCAAGTCAAAGCGCCGCTATTCACTAGCGGCGCTTTGCTCACATTTTCGCTACTTTAACGCATTAATAACATACGTTTCATAAGGGAAGATTCATTGGTTTCCATACGGTAGAAGTAAATCCCGCTGGGTACCTGAAAGCCATTGTCATTAGTTGCATTCCATTGTACAGTATAGTAATTAACATTGTGATATCCATCAACCAGGGTACAGACTTTCTGACCAAGCACATTAAAAACGCTTATATCGACATTTCCCGGTCGTGAAACACTATAGTTAATCTGAGTCGTAGGATTAAATGGGTTCGGATAGTTTTGCAGAAGTTTGAAATCATCGGGGATCCCGGATGTCAACTCATCAACATCAACATTTGGCTCAAATTCTACAATAAACACACCGGGAGCACCATCGCCACCGCGTGTTGAACCACGCGTAAATACTAACTCAGCTATGCCATCACCATCCATGTCGTCTGCCATATCCAATCCATATACACGAATTCCACCGGGTACGATGTTGAAGAAATCTTCTTCATCAATCACGGTTATGGCGGTATATGACTCAGGATTAGTAACATCATCGCCGGTAAACTGATAACTCACAGCCTTGCTGGCATTACTACCCGCTATCACAAACTCCAGTCCGCGTCCGCTGAAACTACCTGTACTGGCTTCCAACCACTGCTCTTCGGTTTCAGCAATAGTGTAAAGGTCTGATGCAGTAAACGTAATCGCATCTCCTTCGCCACTCAATACATACACATTACCCTGCAAGTTCGCTATATATGCCTCATCGCGTCCATCACCATCTGCATCACCAACATCTACACCATGCACACTAACCGACTTTC
>JAHIOG010000101.1 GCA_018895675.1 bacterium | reverse complement strand
TGATACAATTCCAAAAGATACATCTGGTTCTTTTGTAAAAAACATGTCATTACCAATACACAGATGGTTTAGATATTCCGCCGGCTTTTCTGCAGAATGGGTTGAAAGCATTATTACAAAATATCAAATCGATGGGGAACTTAACGTTTTTGATCCATTTGTCGGTTCTGGCACTGTTCTAATTGCATGCGAGCACTGTGGAGCGAATGGGTTGGGTATTGATTCTCATCCATTTATAAGTCGAATTTCTCATGCAAAATTACAATGGAGAACAAATGTTAAAGAATTTATTAATTTTGCCACTCAAGTTAAAAGAAAAGCTCGAACTATTCATGGTAAATTGGATGACTACCCTGAGATAATAAAAAAGTGCTATCCTAGTGAAATATTAATTAAGTTAGATTCATTAAAAAAAGGCTTAGAATTATATAATGATAATAGCCCACAATCTGAATTAACTTGGCTTGCATTGGCGAGTATATTAAGAATCACATCTCCAGTGGGTACATCAAATATAGAATTAGTCCAACCAAAAAAACGAAAAAAGAGATATCTTGAACCTTTTCAAGCCTTTTCAAAACAAATTGACAATATGGCAGATGATATGATTAAAATGCAAACAGAGGCACGCGGTCCTAAAGCTATTATTTATCAAGATGATGCTAGAACATGTTCAAAAGTTGAGAATAATTGGGCAAATCTTGTAATTACTTCACCACCATATGTCAATAATTTTGATTACGCTGATGCCACCAGATTAGAGATGTCCTTTTTCAAAGAAATTGATAATTATGGAGATCTTCAAAAAAAGGTAAGAGTTCATTTAATGAGATCTTGCACTCAACATGTTTCCAATACTGATGATTGGAGAAATCTAATTGATGATATTATATTAAAACCAATAAAAGATGAACTTATTGAAATATGCAACACTCTCGAAAAAGAGAGATTAAATCATGGCGGAAAAAAGAATTATCATATAATGGTAGCATCATATTTCTACGATATTGCTCATGTTTGGCAATCACTAAGGAGAATATGTAAGTCTGATTCTAACGTTTGCTTTGTTATTGGTGATTCAGCACCATATGGAATTTATATTCCAGTCGAAAAATGGCTCGGGGAACTTGCAATCAATTCTGGTTTTAAGAATTATACATTCGAAAAAACACGCGATAGAAATATTAAATGGAAAAATCGAAAACATAAAGTGTTGTTACATGAAGGATTTCTATGGGTGAAGGGGTAATTATATGGCAAAATCACCAGCTCATAAATTTGGTCAGAGCATTGGTGGCTTATTAGAAGCAGCCGTGGAAAGAATTTTAATTCCTATTTCTAATGAAAATAACCTCTTTCTGGATAAAAAAGGTAAACGACCAGCGCGTAAAGGTAAAAAAGTAGCATGGAAAGATATGTTTGGTAACATACATGATTTAGATTTTGTATTGGAGAAAGATGGAACCTCAGATAGAATTGGTACCCCGATAGCATTTATCGAATCTGCCTGGAGACGATATACAAAACATTCTAGAAATAAAGCCCAAGAAATACAGGGAGCAATATTGCCATTAATCGATACTCACAAATTATCTTGTCCTTTTGTTGGAGTAGTTATCGGTGGTGTTTTTACAGGGGGAGCCATCGCTCAATTGAAATCTATCGGATTTTCAGTACTATATTTTCCATACAACTCAATAATTAAAAGTTTTGAGACTGTAAAAATAGATGCCACTTTTGATGAAGATACCCCAGATTCAGCTTTTTCCAAAAAGATAAAAGCTTATTCAAAATTAAATGGGCAGCAAAAAGAGAAAATAATAAAGAAGTTATTAGAATTAAATAATGATTCTGTCAATGCATTTTTGCAAGATTTGAAAGATGCAGTTCAACGGCAAGTAAAAGAAATATTTATTCTTCCTCTTCATGGAAATCAAACAAAGTTAGATAATGTACAAGACGCTATTGAATATATTACTCAATATCGAAATTTAAAAAAATCCATTACATTTGTCAAATATGAAATACTATTAAAGTTCAATAACAATGACCGAATTGAAGCTAGTTTCCAGAATAAAGAAACTGCAATATCCTTTTTAAAACAATTCGATACCATGAATTTTCAATTAGTAAATAAAAAATGATTACAGGAGGGATTTTTCAAATTGGATATGTTATACGATCTGGCCATGCTAATACCTGAAATGTATAACTCTCCCTCTCCCCCAGAAGTGCATTCATCTATCCAACTTCTCTGCTCCTCAACCCTTCGGATATGCAGTGCTCGACCTCGTTGTTGCACTCTCATTTCATTTGGATCGCCTAACAGCAGACATGCGGTTCGGGCATACGCCCCCACCCAATGCTCGACTTTGCCTCGCACTTCGCATTGTCCATGGCCGTTATCCATAATTCTTGAGATACAACAAAATAAATTACAATTTCCCCATCAGTCCATTCAAATCCCTGATAATGTCTTTTCCTTTTCTTGTGTTGTTTCTGTCAACATAAAAGGCTTTGATTCCAACCTTTTTCGGTACAAGATAATCAAACTCGTAATGGTCGCCAACGTGTATAATTTCCTCCTTTCCTATTTTTAATTGTTCTAAAAGGCGCAGGTAAAACTCTGGTGTTTTTTTCACAAGCC
>JAHIOG010000100.1 GCA_018895675.1 bacterium | reverse complement strand
GATCAAGTTTTATCATTGAGTGGATTTGTGATTCTTCGATCAGTCCTGAATAGTCGTAAATCTGTCCTCCTGCAACAATAAAGAGTTTTGGTATTTCCGTTCCGGCGTCTCCATAGGTTTTATGTTTATTTATAAAAGCGGAAAGACGACTGTCCACATCATGCATCTTCCCGCAATCGTAAGCGCAATGGTTATGAGCCCACCGTACTACTCCATCACCTGTAATTATTCTGACCTTAGTGCGGTGTTCTTTAAAAATGGGTCCTAATCTCTTATGTATATAATCTGTGTAAAAAAGATGTAAGCCGCGAGAGTTCTCTACCAAAGAATTTACACTTTCAACAGGGCATTTCATTGAGTGGGCAGCAATTTGTATTAGTTCAGCTGTTGATAAATATTTTTTCTCCAAACTGGATTCCCTTATCTCAGTTGAACCAATA
Source organism: bacterium (assembly GCA_018895675.1). GTDB lineage: Bacteria > Fidelibacterota > UBA2242 > UBA2242 > UBA2242 > UBA9312. The sequence continues at coordinate 5,697 of JAHIOG010000100.1, read as the reverse complement.
GCAGTGGCTCTAAGAATATTTTTTCTGCTATCTATCTCCACGAATGTCTCAATTGTCTCAGGAGCTGCGCCCATAGACAATAACGATTTTTCTACTTCACATCTAATAGATAATATATCTTCTTCCCCTGGCTTAACCACTGTCCGTTCAATAGTATCCTTAACCATAGCCAACGCAACACCAATTGCAGATATAACAGCGTTATTCTCTGCAATTTCGTAATTGCAGTTCATTAATTCCGCAGTCATTGGAACAATTGCCGAGGCTCCCCCGCCGCCACCAACGAGAGTTAGAAGATCAGAGTTTAGTTCATAGTCTTCAATAAGTTTTCGTACCGTTTTTTCTATTTTTCGTCCCCCAATAGTAAGCATATCCTGTGCGAGTTTTTCCGATCGGATTTTTGTATGCTCAGAAGCAAATTGAAAAAATTTTCCTATGCTCTCTCTATTTCCCTTTGCATAATCATTATCAGGGATATAACCTAATAAGTTTGCTGCGCATGTAGTTGTAAGGGTAACTTTTTTGCCATTGTCCCCGCGAAAACATAAATAATCAGAAGGGTCTCCTGTCCTGGGTTGAATATAATCAACTTCAAACACTGAATTCAGTTGAGAAAAAGAGGCATATTCCATATTAGAGATGTGGGCGCTTCTTGGACCAATATCGATAACCTTCCCATCACTAATGCGTGGCATCGAGCCACCGGCTATGCCGAGTGTTCTGACATCCAGAGTACTAATATATAGTCGATGTCCACCAACCTCTGCAGAGCGTATCTTTGCCCTGCCATTTTGAATAGCAGTTATATCAGTGCTGGTGCCTCCTACCTCTATAAATATACCGTCAGAAACTCGAGTGTACATTAATGCTGCTGCTACTCCTGCTGCCGGTCCACTTAGCATTGTAAGTATCGGCCGTTTTCGAACTTCGTTGATATTCATAATGCCGCCATCACTTCGCATAACCATTAATGGAGCCTTAATTCCAGCTTTTTTAACACTTCTTTCAGTCATTTCAGCAGTTTTTAACATTATTGGGAGCATACAGGCATTTATAACAGCTGTTCTTGTGCGGACACGCAATCCATATAAGCGGGATATCTGGTAAGCTGCGGTAGCAAGAGCTCCCTTTTCAGCCGCTACGGCAAGAACCAACATTTCATATGCAGGATCATCAACACTAAAAGCATCTGAGGCAACAATAACTTCTGCACCTCTATTGACTAAATACTCAATTGCATCTCGAACTATTTCAATGCTTATTCCTCCGGAAGCATCGATAAATCTATAGCAGGTTTGTAAGTATTTTCCCGGTGCAAGTTCGATTTTTTTCAAAAACGTTTCATTTTTTACCCGTCTTTTAATAAACCCCGACCCAATACCAACTATACCAACAACTGCAACATCGCCTTCTAAAAGAGCATTGGTTGCCTGGGTAGTGCTGTGAGCAATAAGTACTACTTCGTCAGGTTGAATCTCTGCACTTCGGAGCAAATTCATCAGGGACTGTACAATTCCAGCTGCAACTCCATCTTTAGCATTGTGGGTAGTAAGAACCTTTTCGGCGCCTATGATTTTAAAGGATGTTGCATCAATCGCAACCGCATGTGTAAAAGTTCCCCCAACATCAATTCCTATCTTGATTTTTCGTTTATCTTTCATTACTCTCTAAATCCTTAAACTGCACTAAAGATTTGCACCTGAATCAATTAGTACTTTTCTCAACTCAGTTCCATCTAACCGTCTCGGAACAACCTTTTTATCAATACAAATAGCGGCTGCAATACCGGCGGCTTCACCTAATGCACGACAGACAGGCTGTATTCGAATAGAACCCTGAGATTCAAAAGTAGTTGATATACATCTTCCTGCTACAAGCAGGTTATCTATTTTTAGGGGTACTAAACATCGGTATGGAATTTCGTAATATTTACCTGACTTCAATTTTAATAATTCCACACTGGCGAGACTTAATTTATGTATATCAATGGGATAGTTATTTCGAGCAACTGCATCAGGAAACTTTACCGCATTGAGAACATCGTCTACGGTCAAACAGTATTCGCCTCTTATCCTTCGAGTTTCCCGAACACCAACAAAAGGTGCAATTTGCGATATAAAAGCGTTTTCAAAACCAGGTAAATATTTTTGGCAAAAACAGCTAATTCGATGTATAGCCTTTTTCCCTTCTATTTGAACACGTGTGAGGTCTTCGGCATTTGTCCCGTCTAATTCGATTGGAATACGCGGACAATTGAAAGCAATTTCTCCCGGACGTCCGGGAATAGAGAAAATCTGAAAATAATCACCATCCGAGCGTTCCAGAATACCTTCATCTACAGCTTTTCTGAAGAGTGACTCAAGTTGCCAGCCTTTATCCCAGATATGTGCAGTGGTAAAAAGTTGAAAACCATTGTCCAACTCAGTTATTTGAAGGTCAGTATTTTCCCGTGCAAAACTCAAAAATCTTTCAATATTTATATTTCCCATGATAAACCGGAGGGACATTGGCTGGTGAATTCCATCGTTATCTCCTTCATCACAATCTGCTCCGGCAGAAAAAGCAACTTCAGCGTCGCCAGAGGCATCAATTACCATCCGGGCATTAACCTTGCTAAAGCCATTGCGATTGAAAATGATAATACTTTCAATCCTGTCATTTTTGAGTAAAGGCTGAATAAAACGAGTATAGAAAAGAACCTTGCCCTCATATCCCAGGTACATTTGTTCCAGAATGCACTTTAACGCTTCCGGATTGAACCAGCCGTCGTTTCCATCGGAAAATGTTGCAGCATCGCTAGTTTTTGCAAGTTCTTTATTAATTTTTGAGTTTAAACCGGTAATCAGTGATTTGCCATCAATAGTCGCCGGCATCTGTGGAACGACAAGTCCACCTGTCTGAGATCCTCCAAGAAAGCCCTGATTTTCTATAATGAGTGTTCTCTTCCCGGAACGTGCAGCTGCAATGCCGGCAACAGCACCGGCAGTACCTCCCCCAACAACAGCTATATCTACCTCATAACTTACAGGGAGATCATTTTCAGCAAACGGAAGAGATTTCAATATTTACCTTTTGTTTTGTATTTTAACAGTACTTCATCTATTTCATCCCACCAGTCGTAAGCGATTATCTGGCTAAGGTCGAAAATCTTCATGCCCTGTCCTTTTTCTAAGATTATCTGCATTGCGGTCTTAAAACGCTCAGGTTGATTGGCAAAATTCTCTGCATAAACAGCGCCGTATAACGGGATAGCGCCATCGATTGCCTCATTGGCGACCTCCATTCCGCCTTCAATACTTTCCCAGAAAGGTATTCCCGCCTGTTTTGTTTCTGATTTTGTCAAATTAGGAAAGTAGCAGCCAACGGTAATCCAATCCAACATTTCCGCATAAGCCGTCTTATTGTAATCCGCTCTTGCCCATGGAAAAGGAGGGAAATACTTTATGCTACCCCAATTTACCCCATACGTATAATATGTTGGATACCATGAACCAACGTAGTCACCGATAACAATTTTCGAATCAAACTCTCTGATAATTTCCACTGCTTCTTGAAAAAAGTCATGGATCACTTTTGCGCGGAAAAATAACCAGTCTTCATAGTAACGTCCCATAATTACTTCCGCTTTGTCACCGGAACGTTTTAATTCGAAAACGTCTTCCGGCCATCTATTAAGAGTCGTTCCGATAAATTCCTCAAACGCTTTTTTTGTTAAATCGGTGAAGTCGGAGTTTAAACCGTTAAAGCGTATTCTATCAAAAACTATCTTGCCAGGGTGATAATATTCCAGCACTTCTTTTAATACAGACAGCTCATATTTCCGGACTTCCGGATTAACAGGATTTGTGAATCCTGCCCAAATAGAGGGGGTGAGTAGTCCACGTCGAAGCTCAGTTATCGGAGTCAAACGGGGTTCAGTTTCATCAGACTCAATATCGTAGCAGAGCGTCTGCCATTCAGGATGCCGATCATAAATTGGACCTGTCTTAAAAAGCTTGTGACCTTCGGAAAAAATCATTATGAGAAGATGTACATCAATTCCTAGATTCAGCCCTTCTTCACGTACTATTGCAAAGAGGTCAAAATCGGTATTAACAGATTTATCTTTCCATTCAGTTAGCCGGGGTGCAAATTCACTGGGATAAAGCACGTGCCCGCTTAAGGGCTTCACCCCGACAGCCACCGCATCTATACCGGCTTTTTTGGTTTTCATTAGAATATCTTTCACTTTGTCTCGTGAATTAAGGTTTTCCAGATTTGCTGTGGCATCAACCCACAGGATAATATACTTATCTCTTTCCTTTTTCAGTGTACAGGAGAATATTGTAATTAATAAAATAACGGCAATAATAAGCTTTGTGGTTGTCATCGAGGTATTTCCTTGCTTCTATACATATTTAAAAGCCGCGATTGTAAGAGCGAAAAACACCAATACCCAGATAAACGGGAGCAGTTTTTTTGTAATAGTAAGAACATCTACACTTAAATAGTTTGCTATCCATACGTTGTGTGTGTTTGTCGGATCACAGACCCCTTGAATGCACCCCACAGACATCAGAATTGCCATTATTGCTTTAGGAGAAAGCGTGTTTGTAGCAAGGAGAATCCCGGCAAGACCACTGCCCATTCCCCATATATTCAGTGGCCCTCGATATAGCGCCAGCGGTGCAAGAATCGTAAATATTAAAATTAACATCAAACGGTTTTCCGGAATTATCATTTCCATAAATGGACTCAGTGATTCTATTACGTTGGGATGTGTAACAGAATTTAAAAGCATACCGATTCCGATCATAAGGTAAACTGCAGGTAGTACGGATTCCGCCCCTTTAAAAAAGGAGCCCGTCATTAAGTTAATACTTCCCTTTCTCCAAGTCGAAACCAGAGTATATATAATACCCAAAATAAACGCCGGTATAATTGGAATATTAAAAATCATTACTGCCAGAAGCGGGATGACAGGGGACAAATAAGCAAGTGGGTGAAGTTTTTCCTGAGGCTTTTTTTGAAATTTTCGGATGTCTATTGCCCATGCCTTCATCAACTTGCGGTTTGACATTCCCAGTATCAAAACAACGACGCCGGTAATTAAATATAGAGGAGCAATGTAAAGCGCAAAACTTTTTACATCCTGTTGGGTTACACCTAGAAAATCTATATACAGTTGCCAACCAGCAATATTAAGTGTTCCCCCTGCACTTATACCAATTAGCATTATGCCTGCTGCCAATATTGGGGGAGTACCAAGGGAAAGCAGGATAGGAAAAATAATAGATCCGGTCATAATTACAGCCCCCAGGCCGCCTAAGGTAGTAAATAAGAGCGCAGTTACAACCATCAAACTTAATGCTACAATAAATGGACGATCACCCGCAAGTTCTGCAACACTCCTGATAATTCCGTCAGTAATTTTCATATCACGAACATAAATAGCCAATATGCCGCCGAATATAGCCGCTATATATGCAGAACTGAGTCGAATAGGTCCTTTTTCAAGTACTTCTGTTAAAATATAGTCTAAAGGTTCCTGTGCAATTACGGCAAACAAAATAGCCATGATGGGCAGTGCAAGAAGAGCGGATATCTTCTTCACATACATGAGTGCAATCATTATTAGTAGTACAACTATAATAAGTATACCGGTTAGCACTTTTTCTCCTAATTTAAATCACAAAATGTCTTCCAGTGGAAAAAACT
>JAHIOG010000099.1 GCA_018895675.1 bacterium | reverse complement strand
AGAGAATTATTAAATGTATAACAAACATGTATCCAAACCGAAACTGCTGATACATTTAAGACAAGAACTTTCTGGAGGAAATGTTCTAATAAACCCTGCGTACCTTTGCGATCTCTGTCCCGATTTATCGGGATTAAAATTTTCTTTACCCTTTTAATATTCTTTTCACTAAAGTTAAAGTATGCTTTTTACCGTCAAGAATTCAAAATTTTCTTTACCCCGTTGGATAGTTCTTATATATGTCCGGCGGCTGCCGGATTCCATCAATGACTTATCCAACGGGGTGAACAAAAAAACAAGAAATTAAATTTTAAGAGACTATAACGTCACTTAGGAAATATGATACAATATATAGTTTCAAATAGCAAATATAAATACTACATTCGGTATGTTAAATTTACAAGTTACGTAGTAGGGTTAATATGGTAAAACAAAAAAGAAATTTAGATGAGCAGGTTATTACTTTCTTAATGAAGCAAAAAGGGAGCGTTTTCAAACAACGCCGAATTGCCAAAGCCCTGGGAATAAGCGCTGCAAAATATCCAGCTTTTAAGGACTTATTGCGGGAATTGTCCGAATCCGGAAAAATCGAGCGGTGCCAGAAAAATTGTTATCAAATTCCCGATACAGGAAAACAACTTAGTGGCATGATATCCTTCTCAAGCAGAGGATTTGCCTTTGTGCATACCGAAAGCGATGAGGAGATATTTGTCGGGAGTTATGATACTTTTACGGCATTTCACGGGGATAAGGTTCTTGTTGAGAAATTCCGCAAACAGAGCGGTAAACGACCGGAAGGCAAGGTCGTCGAAATTCTGGAAAGATCAAAAAAGCCAGTCTTTGGTACACTGAAGCGCAGTCAGCAGCAGTGGGTAGTTATTCCTGAGATGCCGGCTCCCCCGGTTTCAATTGTAATAAAAAATGAAGTGGAAGGAATAGCGTCCGGTCAGATGGTTGAGCTACACCATCTGGAATGGGATAATGTTCGTTATTCTCCTCACGCTGAGATCAAACAGATTCTGGGAATTCCGGAAAATCCGATGGATGATATTCCTATTATCCTGAAAATGTTTCATATCACACCGGAGTTTCCCGGGCGAGTAATAAAAGAACTGAAGAAAATATCAGAGAAAATTCCTGAAGATGAGATTAATCGACGCCTAGATCTGCGGGAAAGTGAAATTATTACAATAGACCCTGAAACTGCAAAGGATTTTGATGATGCCGTTTCACTTGAAAGACTCCAGGGTGGATTTTGGAAACTGGGTGTGCATATCGCCGATGTCAATTATTATGTGAATCCCGGGACAAACCTTGATAAGGAAGCCCGAAACCGGGGAACGAGTATTTATCTCGGAAATACAGTCGTCCCGATGCTTCCGGAAAGAATCTCAAATGAATTATGTTCTCTGGAACCCAACAAGGACAAGTTGACCCTGTCCGTTTTTATGCATATCGATAAAAACGGCATTATTCAGAACTTTGAAATTACACCCAGCGTCATCAGCTCAGTGAAACGATTTAGCTATGAAGAGGTGCAGTCGATACTCGATAAGGATTCGGGTTCTCATTGGGAAACACTTGAAAACATGCGGAAGCTAAGTAAAATTTTAAATAAAAGCCGTTCTACCGCCGGGAGTATTGACTTCGATATACCGGAACCGATTTTTAAAATTGGTGATGATGGTGTACCGGTTGAGATCAAACCCTCGGAACGTCTGGATAGTCACCGGCTTATCGAGGAATTTATGTTGCTGGCGAATAAAACCGTAGCGGAATGGATAGCCGTTCAGCGGAAACGGGAAAAACTTCCGTTTATTTACCGGATTCACCCGGCTCCGTCGGAAGAAGCGATTGACAACCTCTACGATCTTTTAAAAAGGCTGGGTTTGGATTTTCATCGTCCTGATCCTGTGACGCCGAATGATATTCGGCGAATATTGATGGAAATTGAATCAATGCCATTCAAACATTTTATCGAACAGATTGCTCTGCGATCCATGTCAAAAGCGGTTTACTCCGCCAAACCGTTAAGTCATTTCGGACTGGCTTTCAGGCACTATACTCATTTTACTTCACCAATCCGCAGATACCCGGATCTGATTGTGCACCGCCTGATAAAGCTCTACTTGGATTCCGTATCCGTCGGAGATAAATCCTTTTTTCGACGCTCATTACCAAGAACGGCGGAGCTGTCATCTGAGAATGAAATACGGGCAAAAGAGATCGAAAGGGAATTCATTAAAATTAAACAGATCAGATTTCTTGCCAATAAAATCGGAGAGTGGTATTCCGGTATTATTACCGGAGTGATGGCATTTGGTTTTTTTGTTGAAATATCGGATTATCTAATCGAAGGACTTGTGCATGTCCGTACATTGGATGATGACTATTATGTTTACGATGAACAAAATCACACGTTAAAGGGTAGGAAGTATGGACGTTCCTTTCGT
>JAHIOG010000098.1 GCA_018895675.1 bacterium | reverse complement strand
GTTGCAACTGGGAATAACTATGGAATTTGGTAAATAAATAAGTGAGTATGTAATGCAAAATTTAAATGATAAGATGAGGGAAAAATTGAAAATGAAATTTAAGATTAAACTGGTCGTAGCATTTGTATCTATTATTTTTACCTATTCGTCATACGGTTCGTCTATGACGAAAACGGGTATGACTGCCGCGCCGTTTCTTTCAATAGAGGTTGGCGCGCGCGGCAAATCAATGGGAGGCGCTTTTGTTGGTATTTCTGATGATGTATCCGCTTTATTCTGGAATCCTGCAGGTATTACAAAATTACCCAAAAACGCTTTTATGATTTCGCATACTAAATGGATTGCGGATGTAAATTTCAATTTTGCCGGAGTAACCGTGCCTTTAGGAAATTATGGCGCAATCGGCGCATCGTTGACGTCATTAACAATGGATGATATGAAGGTTCGCACTGTTTATGAACAGGATGGCACCGGTGAATATTTTTCCGCCAGCGATTTAGCATTATCGCTTGCTTACGGGACAAATCTCACAGACCGTTTTGCAATCGGGTTTAATGTTAAATATATCCAGCAACAGATTTATAAGATGTCTGCCAGCACCTATGCGGTCGATTTCGGAACTCTTTTTCGCACGAATTTTAACGATATGGTCATTGGGATGAGTATTTCTAATTTTGGCGGAAGCATGCAATTATCAGGTATAGATACTGAAGTGGACTATGACGTTTCACCTGATGAAACAGGCAATAATGACAAGATTCTAGCAAATTTGAAAACCGAGCCGTTTCAACTCCCTTTAACATTCCGGGTGGGCGTTGCAATGGACGTAATAAAGTTAAATAGCAGCAGATTAAAAGTAGCGGTTGATGCTGTTGTTCCTAATGATAACGCACAATACATGAATTTAGGAGTGGAATATATTATTGCTGATCTCATAGCGTTACGGGGTGGTTATAAATCGTTATTATTAAAAGATAGTGAGGAAGGGATAACGTTAGGAGCAGGTATCCGGCATACAATAAGCGGATTTGAGTTTTCATTGGATTATGCTTATGGTGATTTTGGTCTTTTGAATTACACTCAGGAACTAATGTTCTCGATTTATTTCTAAGCCTGTCTAATGTCTATTTTTTATGGAATAGGAATAAATACATTTAGAATTCTAACGATTTCTCTGATATTTTCTGCGCTTTTATTTTCCCAGGAACAATTTATTCCGGCTGATATTCATGCGGTTGGCGATCGTAGTTGGCGAAGAATGGGCGTAATGATCAGATTGGCAGTAGGAGAGGACGCTAATATTGAAGGATAAATTTATTACCTCTGAAAACGGCGCCGGATAAATGCAGATATTACAAATTACGAAATTGTGTGCTGGATTATATGTTTAATTAGGCATTAGAGAAATTAGAGCGGGAATTATACAATTTTTTAAAATAATTATGAGAGTAATCATGAAGAAATTGAGTTTAGTGTTTATTGTTTTAGTTTCTTTCTCAATTCTATTGAGAGGAGCGTCTCCCGGCAAAATTCGTGGTATAATCCAGGACAATAGTGGTTTACCGCTAATTGGCGTAAACGTTTTATTGGAAGACACCTATATCGGGGGAATAACGGATAACGATGGCAACTACATTATTTTGAATGTGCCGCCCGGTTCGTACACACTAATTGTTAGTATGATAGGATATGAAACAAAAAAAATTGTGAATGTCAAGGTTTCCGGTGCATTATCAACCATTCTCGATGTTACCTTAAATCAAACTGTTTTGGAGTTTGGGCAGGAAATCATTGTGATGGCGGAGGCACCTATCATCCAGAAAGACCTTACATCTACAGAAGCAAATATAAGCGCTGACCAACTGGAAATTTTGCCGGTGACGAATATTGATGAAGTATTGAATTTACAGGCGGGAATGGTTGACGGACATATGCGAGGTGGAAGAAGCAGTGAAGTAAGTTATCTTATAGATGGCATTCCAATTACTGATGTTTTTGCGGGAAATCCATCAATGTTGGTTGAAAATAATATTGTTCAGGAAATAAAAGTTGTGAGCGGTACATTTAATGCCGAATATGGACAGGCACAGTCCGGTATTGTTGATATCAGCACGAAGGATGGTTCAAGAAAAGTTACATTAAAAGTTTCAACACTGTTTGGAGATTATACTTCGTCACATAGCAGTATTTTTTCGAATATCAATGAGATTGCGCCTTTTGCCCGCATTGAAAATACTCTATTCCTGAGTGGTCCTCTTTTAAAGGGTTCAACCTTTATATTGAGTTTACAACGAACCGCCGATGATGGTTTTCTTTATGGCAGGAATTTTTTTAATCCCTCAGTTCCCAGTGACTCAATTGCTTTTGGTGATAACCAAAGTATTTCTATGAATGATAACAAACGAACCTCACTGTTTTCAAAAATTACTTTTAATCCTAGCTCTGCTAATAAATATTTTGTGTCAATTTTACATCAAAACAAGGAATCCTCTAAATATGATCATATGTTTAAATGGAATCCCTTCGGAAACAGCAGATATTATGAATCTTCTCAAATTATCATCACAAATTGGAACCACATGTTTACTAAAAATGCCTTTTGTAACATAAAAACTTCCTGGATAAATAAATCTTATAATCGTTATGTGTTTGAAGACTCTACTGATTCCCGATATTCTACAGATGACCGGCTGCGGCAAACACCTTCATTATCTTTTTATACTGGCGGGACAGATATGGCGTGGTTTACACGAGGCACTGATATTTACATTTTCAAGGGGGATTTTACTTGCCAGCTTAATAGCATTCATCAAATTAAGTTTGGCGGCGGGTCAAAATTTTATTCACTCCGTTTGGATGACATTAAATTGAAAAAAAATGCAGAGACCAACTATACGATAGAAAATCCTCCACCAAATACAGCGGATAATCAGCATTATGTCGGAATTCCCTTTGATTTTGCAGCTTTTATACAATCCAAATCTGAGTATAATAACTTTATTTTAAACTTAGGAATCCGTTTAGATTATTTTGATTCCAATGGCGAAGTTATTGAGGATCTTTCACGTCCCAAAACCAGTTTAACACGCAAAGCTAAACCCGATATTCAAATCAGTCCCCGCATTGGGATGGCTTATCCAATAACGGACAAAGGGGTCATGCATGTCTCGTATGGCCATTTTTTCCAGGTACCGTCTTTTGAGTATTTATATGCCAATCCCAGCCGAACAGTAAATCCTGAAAAAGGTCGTGCAACTGTTTTAAACTATCCCTTTGGGAATCCCGAGTTGCGGTCGCAAAAAACTGTTTCTTTCGAAGTAGGTTTACAACAAGAGTTGAGCGAAGGTATCGGTTTGGATGTAACGGCTTATTATAAAGATATAAGGAATTTATTAGGGACTGATCTGCATACCATAGCTCCGGGAGAAGATCACTCGGGAATTCAATACGGGCGTTTCATTAACCTGGATTACGGGCAGGTGAAGGGATTTACATTTGCCCTTGAAAAACGCCCCGGAACCGATGGACTCGGTGTAAATGTCGATTATACGTATCAAGTTGTAAAAGGCAATGCCTCTGACCCCCGCACAAACTTGATTAACAATATGAAGGATCCGCCCGTTGAATCAGCAAAACAGATGATCTATCTGGATTGGGATCAGACTCATTCACTTAACACAATTATTTCCTACTGTTTTTCCGAGAATTTTACAACATCAATTATAGGAAAGATTGGTGCTGGGCAACCATATACGCCGGAAGCCGGGGAAATTAGCACGGCAATTAGCAACAGTGACCGGAAACCGGTAAAAATAACATTTGATTGTTCAGGGAAATACCGCATAAAATTCAGTCGTTACGAAATTGAATTCTATATCAAAGTGTTTAATTTGTTTGACCGCCTAAATGAAAAATTAGTTTATAGCGATACTGGTCGGGCAACCTATACTCAAGCACTTTACAGAGGGGGAGAGGCGCAAGGTTATAATACAAAAGAGGAATATTATACCAGACCGGATTGGTTTTCGCCTCCTCGCTTAATTCTGGTAGGAATGGGAGTGGGGTTATGAAAGTAAAGATTATATTAGTATTTGCACTCACCGGTTTGCTTTTCGGTCAGCGAATTCCGGATCCTAATAAAGGAGATCCCACATTGACACAATGGGGAATTTTGGATGGGAATAATGTGCGTACCCTGTATGCTAATCACGGTGAAGTAGGTAGATGGCCTGATCAGCCCAGTGGAGAATGGCCTAAAGGCAGCGGTCATTCCTATGTAGATGGCGTTGCTTTGATCATTGCTGTTTCAACAAATGATACATCAGGTAATCGTATTCATCCGATGTCCACTAACTATCGTGAAGATATAGATACCGATCCGGTCACCAAAGTTCCCTGGGGCTGGGCTCCGCTGCCGGGTTATTCCAACGTGCGTAGTTTTTATCCGGCAAGAAGTGACGATGAGAGTACCTGGCCGGATTATTGGCCGGATAAGATGAACACGCCTGAGGATCCGGGATGGGCTGGAAACTGGAATGGTTTCTTTGGAAAAGGAATAAAGAATGCTGATGTGGAAACCTACTTTATTTGTGATGATTCTCCGGATGAAGAATGGTTAAATGCGAGAGAAGATGGAAGCGGCGTCTTTTATCCCGATATGAATGATGCCACACGAGGCGGATTAGGAATGGAAGTTGCTGTCCGGGGTTTTCAATGGTCTCATGTTTTAGCGCAGGATGTCATATTCTGGTATTATGAAATCACAAATGAAGGCACCACTGATTATGACAGTGTCTATTTTTCGCAACGAATCGATTGGGGAATTGGCGGCACAGGCGATTCAGGCGACGATGAAGGAGGATATAATACTTATTTCGATATTGCTGTTGCGTGGGACTTTGATAAACGAGGAGCGCCGGGATACTGGACTCCTGTGGGAACAGCTGCTTATGCATTTCTCGAAAGTCCCGGCAATTCAAGTGATATTTTTGATAATGACACGGACGGTATTATTGATGAAAATCGTATTGATGAAAATCGTAATAGCGATATCGGAAGTCTGATCGAAAGCCAGGCAGAAATTTTAGAATATGTTCAATCTCACTATAATTTAACGGATTTCGAAAATTTCTATGGTCCACTCGAAAAACGTTATCCGTACCTGAAGGGCTACTGGTGGACAGGTGATGAAGACATGGATTGGAGATCCTTTGAAGATCTGAATCAAAATGGCGCCTGGGACATCGGTGAGCCTTTAAACGATGATGTAGGCAAAGATGGTTTAGCCCCATATCATCCAAATTATATCAGCCCTGACTTCGGAGAAGGAAATGGACAGCCTGATCAGGGCGAGCCGAATTTTGGACAGACCGACAAGGACGAATCCGATCAAATTGGTTTAACAGGATTTAAAGTCTTTGATTTACATGATTATGAATTAATAGAAGACGAGGAAAATTGGAGAGAACTTTTTACTAAATTGCAGTCGCCGGAAGACGCATATTTAGAGGGCGGTAGAAACCTGGGTATGTTCTTTTCTTCTGGTCCGTTTCCAATGAAAGCAGGACAGACGGAACGTTTTTCCATGGCATTGCTGTTTGCCAACAAAGACTTCCCGGACGCTCCAAGTGATGACGAATTCAGAAACAGCTCGCTTGCACGAAAGAAATTGATTGTTCAACAGATATATAATGCAGATTATCGTTTTGCCACTCCACCGGATAAACCCATCTTACATGCTATCGCCGGTGATGGGAAAGTCATCCTGTATTGGAATAAAAAGGCTGAAGATTCTTATGACCCATTTTTACAGGAATACGATTTTGAAGGATATAAATTATACCGCAGCACAGAGCCGTTTTTTACCGAGAATATGACCATTACCAATGCTTACGGCGAGAAAATGTTCAAGAAGTCCATTTATCAGTGTGACAAGATCAACGAACATAGTGGTCTCCATCCTGTTAGTATTGAAGGAACTCAATTCTATTTAGGCTCAAATTCCGGTCTTCGTCACTTTTATGTTGATAATGACGTATTAAATGGAGTGACCTATTACTATGCGCTGGTATCGTATGATTATGGAAATATTGCAGTTGACGCGGATTCAAATATTGTTGTTGACGAGCATGGACATACCAGGGGAATTTCTCCATCGGAATGTACGGCAAATATAAAAATGGATATTTCCGGAAATATTCAAGTTGATATTAATACGAAAGTTGCAATACCCCGATCAACTGTTTTAGGGTTCAAAAGCCCGGAATTTCTTGATTTCACTCATCATGGTCCCGGCACGGGGCATATAAATCTTGAAGTTTTAGACGAGGACTCTTTACTTGGTGATCACAAATATCGCTTGACTTTTATTGGAAATTCCAGTCATTATAATCAAGCCGTTCCACTCTATGTAATTAAAGATCTGACCAGTGGCAATATTGTTGCGGATTCGATTCCTGTCGCTTGTAATAATCAGGAAATCTCCATTTTTAACGGGATTTCAGGAACTATTTCCAATGATTTTCCTGTAAATTTAGTATCTGATTCTACAGGCTGGGTACAAGGTTCAAATTGTAACTATATAGCTGAGGTTCGTAAAGTCCATGAAGATAAAGACCTCGAATGGCCATGGGCGCCACAGAGCATGCCATATCCCGCCGATTTTATAATTAGTTTTGAAGATACGCTGGTTGATACATCCATGCAGTTAGGCTGGACACGACCGCCAACGGCTGTGCCATTCAGGATTTTTAATATTAGTGAAGATAAATATGCCGTTATCGGTGTTGCCGAAAATTCTGAAGTTCCCTTCGGACAAGCATACGATCAATTATGGCAGGTCGATGAGCCCATCTTCATTATTACCGGAGACAGCGCCTGGACAGAACCGACTCCTCATAATTATAAAATTGCCTGGTCTATTCGATTATTTCCACCTGAAGATTCTGATCTTACGCCTGTTCCTCCACAATCGGGTGATATGATCTATATTAAGACAACTAAGCCTTTTCGGAATGGCGAATATTTTGAGTTTACAGTGAAAGCGCCGCGTATCGATGAAGAAGCCGCTAAAAATGATCTTGATAAAGTATATGTGGTTCCGAATCCCTATGTGGCAACATCAATATTTGAACCGATAAATCCATATAAAACAGGACGCGAACGGCGTATTTACTTTATGAAATTACCATCGGAATGTGATATTTCCATCTATACAAAGTCAGGGCATTTAGTTAACCGAATACATCATCAAGGCAATTCTTTAGGAGATGGAATGGAAGCCTGGGATCTTGTCAGTAGAGACGGAATGGATATTGCCTATGGTATATACTTTTATGTGGTGGAATACAAGGGACAGAAAAAAGCCGGTCGTTTTGCAGTAATTAAATAGTTGATGATTATTAGGTGAGGTATTATATGTTTTTAAAATTTATACACTTTTTAAGCCGGTTAAGGAATCTTACAAAGATAGAAAATTGCTTAATATTTATTTTTATTACAGTAGTTAGTCATCATCCTGTTTTTGCCGGTAGTAATGTATCAAAATCCGGCACGGTTGCTGCGTTGATTCTTGAAATACCGGCTAGTCCAAGAGGCATGGCTTTGGGAAATGCCGTCATTGCAAATTCTGCAGATATTGGCGTCTTTTATTGGAATCCGGCATTGGCAACGAATTATAAGCATATTACCATGGGGGGCGTAAATACTCCCTGGTTGCTTGGTACACATTTCAATTATTTTTCGGTAATTGTGCCGACTCCTGCTTTAACTATCGGCGCTTATCTTTCTACCTGGTCAATGCCTGATATGGATGTAAGAACGGAATATTATCCTGAGGGAACCGGAGAGAAATTTAATGCTGGTGATTTCGTCATTGGACTATCCGTTGCCAGAAGTCTGACGGATCATTTTGGAATAAGAATAAAATATATACAGGAACGTATCTGGCATTCTTCCTCAAACAGCATTGCGCTCGATTTTGGCAGTATTTTCACAATTGATATCGGTAATGGTGTTCGTATTGGCGCTGTGTTAAAAAATTACGGTACAGAGATGCGATTAAAAGGCAGGGATATGTATCATTACCATGACCCTAATGAGGAAATTGATGGAAACGATGAAAACATTATTTCCGGATATATTACCGATTCATGGATGCTTCCCCTTCTGTTTAAAATCGGGATCAGTACAGATATAATAAATTCAAAAAGGTTTAAATGGGTTGTAGAAATAGATGGAAAGCATCCCAGTAACAATTATGAGAGCCTTGATTGCGGAACGGAACTTGAAATTAATAATATATTTTTTATCAGAATTGGCGCTGAAAAAATCTTTTTGAAGGATGAAGAAATCTCCTTTTGTAGTGGATTTGGAATAAGACTTCCAATACTTACAAAACCTTGTTTTGATTATGCATTCAAGGACTATAACGATATTGGCGTTATTCACAGCTTAGCGCTGGAATTTGGATTTTAGAAGATTTATGTGTGTAAACCGTAAATTATCCCGTAGTGATGGATTGAGAGGAGTCAACTATAAATAATTAGC
>JAHIOG010000097.1 GCA_018895675.1 bacterium | reverse complement strand
GAATTGAGGATGAATATTTACAGCCAATAATCTTTTCGCTCAAGGAAGTCAGAGGCTATAAACTTGATAAAAAAGCTTTAAAAAATAGTGTTATTATTTGTCATAAAACTAAAAAAGAACTGAAAGGGACAAATCTTCTAAAATACATTGAATTGGGCGAAAGACAGGAATATGATAAAAGACCTACCTGTCATTCGCGGCGTCCACAACCCTGGTATAGTCTTGGTAAAGGTTGGAACTATGCACCTTTAATATTTCCGGCTAAAGTTGGGGAAAGAATGCCGGTATTTTTGAATAAAGATGTTTTTGAAGATAAAAAACTTTATGGTATTACGCCCAGGGAACATAGAGAAAAATTAATTTTAGCTGCACTATTAAATTCAACGCTATCACGCTGTTTTATAGAATTTACTTGCAGACAACTAACAGGAGCACAAGCAATCGCTGATATAGATGTTGTTGTAGTGGAATCTTTGTTAATTCCTGATATTATTAAAATACAAAAGAGGATTAGACAAAAGTTAGTTAAGTGTTTTAATAATCTTGCGAAAACTGATGCTGAGTCGATTTTCGAAGAAATTGCAATTTCTCCTGATAATATTTCTCTTGAAAAAATCAAGCCGGAGCGTAGATATCTGGACAAAATAATCATGGGTGAAGTCTTGGGTCTTACCGATGAAGAACAGCTTGAGGTTTATCGGGCTGTTGTGGATCTGGTCAAATCCAGACTTGACAGGGCAAAAAGTGTCGA
The DNA here is from genome assembly GCA_018895675.1 of bacterium. Classification (GTDB taxonomy): domain Bacteria; phylum Fidelibacterota; class UBA2242; order UBA2242; family UBA2242; genus UBA9312. The sequence goes on along the minus strand of JAHIOG010000097.1, from coordinate 2,583 downwards.
TAATAACAAAGTGATGGAAGGAATAAATGTAGATAGTTTTAAAAATGTAGTTATAGAACAAATAGACAGAGAAATTTCAAAATGAAAAGAATCGGGGCATTTTATAAAGAGAAAGTCCTCTCTTTACCTGAGCAATCCAGAATATTGAGGGAAATACCATCTTCTTTTCTTGAGAATATGGAGATAATAGAAGATCTATTTGGATGGAAAATTTACTATACTAATCCCGGGAGAAAAAGCCGTGCATTTATTGAATGCCGATCGGAAGACGAAGCTCATTATCTTAAAGCATTAAATGATTCGGGTATGACAAAAATTTATGTTCCTGAAGATAATGAATATCTCAGAAGCATTCTGCCGGAATTGGAGCGATTGAAAACCAGAACGGAGGAAATACTTAAAGAACACCTATATGGTATTTTAAGTCGAAATATGAGACAGAAGTTAAGATTTGCAGTTTATATGGAACTTGTTAATTTGGATTGAGAAATATGACATTAAATACACAGTTCCAAGATAGATTAAAGAGATTAAGAAAAGAGATAGACAATCATTTAGCAAATCTGCCTCTTCCTGAATTGCCTGAAAGTTTGTATAAACCGATGCGGTATAGTACGGATTCGCCGGGTAAGCGGATTCGTCCCATTCTGACATTATTGACCGGTGAAGGGCTGGGTGTCGATCGGGAAAAAGTGATGCCGGCTGCCCTGGCAGTGGAAGTTCTGCATACCTTCACGCTTGTTCATGATGATATTATGGATAACGACACGCAGCGGAGAGGACGAGCTACGGTGCATGTAAAGTGGGATATGAATACGGCGATCCTGTCGGGAGACGGTTTGATGGCGCTGGCGTTCCGGTTATTGATGGAAACCGATTCGCCGCAGATTGGTCGAATGGGATATGAGTTTAGCCAGGCGATGCTGGAGATTTGTGAGGGTCAGGCTCTGGATGTGGAGTTCGAAAGCAGGCAAACGGTAAGCTCCGAAGACTATCTGGAAATGGTCGGTAAAAAAACCGGTCGCTTATTGGGACTTTCCTGTCAGTTGGGTGCGTTGATATCTTCCGGTAATGAACGGATTGTGGACAGCCTGAATCGCTTTGGTATTGAACTCGGTCAGGCGTTTCAAATCCAGGATGATCTTCTGGAACTTACCTCCGATGCTGAAAATATGGGAAAGAGTCTCGATAGCGATATTGTTTCAGGTAAAAAAACCTATCCGATGGTTCTGGCGCAATCCGGAATGGATTCACGTGAAAAAAGTACATTTATAGATTTTTTAAAATCCAACATTCAGGATCGACAGGCGATTATTAATGCTTTTCGGGATCGCAGAGCCATAGAACAGTCACAACAAAAGATTACCGTCTTACTGGAAAATGCAATGGCTCATTTGCGGAAACTTCCTGAACGGGCAGCGAATAATTTAAAATTTGCAGTTGACATGATTTCAAACAGACAGCGATAGGGAATGGTAAGAAAAGAGATTAAAATTTTAAATAAATACGGATTACACACACGACCGGCTACTGCTCTGGTAACTCTTGTTTCTAAATTTAAATCAGATGTATTTCTGGAGTATAACGGAGTTAAGGTTAATGCAAAAAGCATTTTGGGATTGCTGGTATTGGCTGTTGAGCCGGGGGCTAACCTGATAGTTGAGGCGAATGGAGTCGATGAACAGGAAGCGGTTGACAATTTAGATCGGCTGGCTCAATTAAAATTTAACCTGGAATAGACCTTGAAAACAATTAAAGGAGTTAAAATATCTTCCGGTGTTGTAAGTGGACCTATCTTCCATTTTGAGAGAGGCAATCTTCCTGTGCCAAAACATTTTATCCGGGAAGAGGATTTTGACAGTGAGCTCGAACGGTTCAATACCGCCATTCGGAAATCGAAAGATGAACTAACACAAGTCCGTGACCTTGTACATAATCACCTGGACGAAGACCATGCCAGAATAATCGAGGCTCAATTGTTGGCGGTTCAGGATGAAGAGATGATTACCGCTGTCCGGGAACTGATGGTACGGGAAAAGAAAAATGTGACCTGGGCGTATTTTGAGGTAATGGATGATTATGAAAAGTTGTTGCTGAAAACCTTGAGCCAGTTCTTTAAAGAGCGAACAGCTGACTTAAAGGATATTAAAAAACGTGTGATTTATCACTTATTACATGAGAAGGACGTCATTCAGCCAGAGATCTTAAAACCGTCAATCATTGTAGCTGAAAAAATGTCTCCCGGCGACCTGATGCATATCGATCATAAGCTTACGTTGGGAATCATTACACGATACGGAGGCGTTGATTCTCATGCCGGAATTTTAGCACGGGCGTTTAGAATTCCATATATTTCGAATATAAACAGGATTCAGGAGATCGTATCCTGTTCGGAAATTATTCTGGATGCCGATAATGAAACGATTTTACTGGATATTACGGATGATATCAAAGCATCCTATGAATCCCGGATCCGGGATTTTAGGAGTCACCGGGATAATATCATCTCTGATAAAGTTGCCAATTCGACCAAGGACGGAGTTCCTTATCATATTTACCTGAATGCAAGTTTTGTTGATGAAG
>JAHIOG010000096.1 GCA_018895675.1 bacterium | reverse complement strand
ATAAGTTCCGGTGTCGCCCATGATTTCAACAACGTTCTTACAGTCGTATTGGGCCGGGTTCAGCTTATGAAAAGGCTGACCTCCGATCCATATTTTTTAAAAAGTCTCGATATGATCGAAAAATCGGCGCTGGACGGCGCATCAAAGGTTCGAAAAATCCAGGAGTTCTCGCGTCCCCGCACAAAGACTCTGAATGAATCGGTAAATCTGAAAAACATTATCGAAGAGGTTGTCGAAATCACACGCCCCAAATGGGATGCGGCTTCCACAATCAAAGGTATCCTGATAGAACCAATCCTCGAATTGAATGATGATCTTTTTATACTTGGGGACTCGTCAGATTTGCGCAACGCATTTACCAACATCATTTTTAACGCTATCGACGCCATGCCGAACGGTGGAATTCTATTAATCAAGACCGAGCAGATGAATAATTATATCCATGTCAATTTTAAAGATACCGGTATTGGCATGACAGAAGAAACAATCGAACGAATATTCGATCCATTTTTTACAACTAAAGGTGTTTTGGGAACTGGCCTCGGCATGAGCGAATTGTATGGCATCATAAAGCGCCACAACGGAAAAATCAATGTCCTGAGCGAAGCCGGCAATGGAACAACCATAAAAATCCGTTTTCCATCCGCTAAACAATCTGTAGAAAAAATATCCGCTGCCACCGTAGCTCAAACAAACACTTTTTCCATATATATTATTGATGATGAGGAATATATCCTGGAAATGCTGCGGGATTTTTTATCGGATCTAGGTCATACCATTCATACCAACACCGACCCAAGGCAAGCCCTGGCGGATATTAAAAAGAATCCTTTTGATATTGTCATTACCGACCTTGGTATGCCCGGGATCAGCGGTCTCGAATTAGCCGAAAAAATTAAATCTATAAATCCCAGGATTCAGGTGATTTTAATTTCCGGCTGGGCATTAAATCTAAATGAAAGTGATCTGGAGAACAGGGTTGACTTTGTGCTTAACAAGCCGTTCTCATTCGAAAAAATTACATTCACTCTTTCTGAAGCCGGGAAAAAATTAGCGGCTTCATAAACAGCAGGAGATAAATATAATGAAGACAACACACCTGACAATCGTTGTCTGCGTAGCAATCGCCATATTTTCTTGCGATTCAAAGATTAAAAACATAAAACAATCAACATTCGAAACCGATACCACAAAAATTACCGACGGCGGCACGCTGGTTGTCGGAGTCCGCTCAGAACCCGCATCACTCAATCCATTAACAGCGCTATCGCAAACTTCGAGAAATATTATTAGCCTGATTTTCAGAAGATTAGCCGATCTAAATGAAGATTTAGCCACTTTTACCCCGCAACTTGCAAAAAAATGGGCGTTCTCTTCCGACAGTATGTCCCTTGTATTTCACCTGAGAACCGATGTACTATGGCATGATAAAATACCATTTACTGCCGCAGATGTTATGTATAGTTATCAGATGCAGATTAATCCTGAGGTCGCCTGGGATGGCATCTCATACAAAGATAACATTGCATCAGCCCAATCGCCCAATGATTCTACTGTCATCTTTACATTTCACAAAAAAAGCCTGTCAATGTTAATGGATGCAGTCGAAGGTTATATCGTCCCCAAACATATTCTGGAACATGATCCCCCTGAGAAAATGCACGAATCCCATTTTAACGTAAATCCTATCGGGGCCGGTCCGTTTCGTTTTCTCGGGTGGAAAGACCAGCAAACCGTCACATTAATAAAAAACAACTCCTATTATGAAACCGGTAAACCTCACCTTGATAGAATCATTTTCAAGATTGTACCGGACAATTTAAATCTGCTGACCCAGCTAAAAGCAGGAGAGGTCGATCTGGTTGAAGGAATATATCCAAAAGATTTTCAGGGTATTGTTAAAAATTGGGACGAGGTCAAATCGTCAGTCAGGCCTGTCAGTTACATGGGACGCCGCTACGACTTTATCGGCTGGAATCTTATCGATCCCGATACATACCAGGAAGCAATACAAAACGAGATATCCGAGATTAAAATAAATGAATACATAAAGCCCAACAAATTATTCGGCAGCCAAAAAGTTAGATGTGCATTGACAATGGCAATTGATCGCGAAGCATTGACCGATGCCGTCAATTTTGGTATGGCGCTGACGATGGATGGTCCGGTGCCTCCAATCTTAGCCGCTTATAATGAAGACGCAAATATTCGTTGGCATTATGATCCACGGCAAGCTATTAAATTGCTTTCTGAAGAAGGCTGGATCGACAGCGACAAAGACGGGATACTGGATAAAGACGGGGTGGCTTTTGAATTTGAGATGGTCACCGAAAACGGAAACGTTCGTTGGGAACAAGTTGCCACTATCATTCAGGATCAATTGGGCAAAATCGGTATTCGGGTCACACCCCGCCTGGTCGAGCCGGCACTACTCTACGGAAAAATGCTTCCGTCAAAAGACTTTGATGCGGTTGTCATTGGTTGGGTGGTCGGGCTTACCATGGACCTTGCGCCATTATTTCACAGTTCCAGCTTCTTCACCCCGTTTCATTTCACCGGTTATAATTCGCTCCGTTACGACAGCCTTGATGCCGCCTCAAAAAACACCATTAATCCGGAAGCTGCACAACAATATTACATTGATATCGCCCGCCTGTTGTCATATGATTTACCCTATACCTGGCTATATTATCGACTGGAATGCTCAGCTATCCATGGCCGTTTTAAAAATGTCAAATCGGATAAGCGGGGCATGTACATTAATCTCGAAGATTGGTGGATTCCGCTGAATGAACGCAATAGAATTGATAAATTGTTCGAAGGATAGGGTTGTGTGATCTCCATTATCCTTAAACGAGCACTCGATTCTGTCCCAACTATCATTATCGGTATTACTCTAACATTCCTAATTGTGCATCTGGCTCCCGGCGACCCCGGCATCCGCTTTCTGGATCCTTCTCAATCTACCGAAATACAGCAGATCATTCAGAAGCGTTTTGGGTTAAATGAACCACTTCATATTCAATACTGGAATTGGGTAAAACGCGTTCTGTTTCACTTCGATTTCGGAAACTCTTTCTACAACGGAAAACCCAGCTCCGAAGCGCTCCGGTCGGCGCTCTTACCAACGATCCTGCTGGCGGGCTGTGCTCTTGTATTTGCGTTAATCACCGGAATTTTACTTGGGATATTGGCGGCAACCCGTTCGAACACCTTCACAGATCGAACCATAACAATAATCATGATGCTTTTTTTCTCCACTCCCGCTTTCTGGCTGGGGATTATGTTTCTTGGCGTTTTCTCAATTCAGCTAGGCTGGCTTCCTTCCTCACATTTGACATCGCTGTATCACGACCAGTTGAATACAATAGGACGTTTTACCGATTATATACAACACCTGTTCCTGCCGGTATTAACCCTTGGGCTGCCTCTCGCGGCAACGTTTTTCCGGTATATTCGATCAGGCGTGATTGAGGCTCTTCGATCCGACTACATCCTCGGAGCCCGGGCTCGTGGTATCAGTCATAACAAGATTCTTTTTCGATATTGTCTGAAAAATTCACTCCTCCCTATTATCAGCCTGCTCGGCGTTATCATACCGGCGCTTTTGAGCGGCGCTGTCATAGTGGAAGTGATTTTCTCGCTTCCCGGCATGGGGCGAACTATGGTCAGCGCTGTTTTCGGTCGGGACTATCCCATCATCCTGGCAGCCAGCACACTTGCCTTTTTTGCGGTAGTCGCCGGAAATCTGATTGCAGATATTACATATTCTATTATTGATCCGAGAATCCGCTACCAAACACGGAAAAATTCATGAAAAGGATTGTAAATTTTATCTGCTTGGATAAATCGTTGTATGCCGGTTCTATCCTTATTGGAATTATTATTTTATTTTCTTTAATTGGTCCGTTTTTATCACCGTATAACTATCGTTCACAAAATTTATCCGAAGCGCTTCAATCTCCTTCTATCTCACACCCCCTTGGAACAGATTATTACGGCAGAGACGTGTTAGCCCGGATGATGCATGGCGGGCAAATAACACTTGGCATTGCTTTGCTTGCAACAACGATAGCTGTTCTGATTGGTATGACTATTGGTCTCATTTCTGCCTTCGTCGGTGGTTGGCTCGACCGAATATTAATGCGGCTGGTTGATATCATGCTTGGTTTCCCAAAGCTGTTTGTCATCTTACTTGTTATCGGTATGGGCTATTCATCAATCGGATTGATTATTCTGTTCCTCGCAATTTTCTCATGGATGGAAATTGCCCGCATTATACGCTCTGAAGTTCTTGTCATAAAGGAACAATTATATATAAAATCAGCCGAAGCAATCGGATTGCGGCGCAGGAGAATTATTTTTATTCATATTTTGCCCAATGTCATGGGAACAATCATCGTATCATCGGTGCTATTAATCTCCACGCTTATTTTAATCGAATCAAGCATCAGCTTCCTGGGGCTGGGTGTTCAGCCGCCGAATGCCAGCTGGGGAACGATACTGACCGAAGGTCGTTTTGATCCAATTGGAACATGGTGGATTTCAGTGTTTTCAGGAATTTTTATTATTGCAGCTATTATTGGCTTTAATTTAATCGGTGATGGTTTAAGAAACATTCTTGATCCGAAATTTACCGGGAATTCTTAATGCAAGCCGGGACAACTGCCGCAAAGACATTGTTGGAAGTTCAGGATCTCCGGATCGTTTACAAGCAGAAGACAACATTTCCCGCTGCCGACCAAACCGTTTATGCGGTTAATGGCGTCTCTTTCAGCATCCGGCAAGGCGAAAGCTTCGCAATTGTTGGAAGGTCCGGCTGCGGTAAAACAAGCATCGCAATGTCCGCTCTCGGATTTGTGAAACCTTCTGCCGGAGCCATCAGCTTTATGGGGAAAAATATCTGGCAACTCGGCCGAAAAAATCTCAGAAGATTAAGACCGCTTATTCAGCCGGTATTTCAGGATTACGGCAACTCCCTGAATCCGAGAATGACCGTTAATAAGATCATTATTGAAGCGCTCCGGGCTCAACCAAATGACCAGACACATACAGATGCTGTCAAGCAACTCCTTGATTCGGTTGGATTGGATTCCGAGATTCGATTGCGGTTTCCTCACCAACTCAGCGGCGGTCAAAAACAGCGGATCAATATTGCCCGGGCTCTGGCGCTGAATCCCAAACTTCTAATTCTGGACGAACCTGTTTCATCACAGGATTTATCAGCCGGAGTTCAACTGATCGAACTTCTCAACAGGTTGAAACAAACATACGAATTAAGTTATCTGTTAATTTCCCACAATCTGTCAATTGTGCGGTTGCTATCAGATCGAATAGCGATAATGAAAAACGGTGTTTTTACAGAGCAGGGTCCGGCGGAAACATTATTGCAACACCCATCCGATAATCATACAAAAGAATTAATTGATGCCTCTAATCTAACAAATCTTTCTAAAACAGGGCAAGTATGAGCCTTTTAACTGTTGAAAATCTATCTATTGTAAATAGTCCTTCCGGTAGATCGATCAGCATATTAAGGAACATTGGTTTTTCTTTAAATTACGGTGAAACCCTGGCTGTCATCGGTGAAACCGGAAGCGGAAAAAGCATGTTGTGCAAATCTATTATTGGACTTTTGCCTCCCGGTTTTTCATGCTCCGGCAATATCTGGTATATATCTTCGGACAATACAAAAATATCTATCATAACCGCTGAAGAATCTGATTTGTTAAATATCCGTGGCAGAGAAATTGGCATGGTGTTTCAAGAAGCTGTAGCCAGTCTTAACCCGGTCGTCCGTTGCGGAAACCAAATTACCGATGTGCTGTCCGTAAAATCAAAAATCGACAAGAATATAAGAAAAAAACATGCCCTGAAATTACTCGAAACTGTCGGATTATCAGAGCCGGAACGCATATTTCAAGCTTACCCTCACCAGCTGTCAGGCGGCATGGCTCAACGGGTGGCGTTAGCGCTGGCGCTTGCCGGTGAACCTCAATTAATAATCGCAGATGAACCTTCCTCCTCTCTTGACTCCATATCGAAGAAATATTACCTGAATTTGCTGAACCGATTGAAACAAGAAAATAATCTGACCCTGATTCTGGTTACACATGACGTTGATGAAGCACTATCCTTTGCAGATAATATTCTGGTGTTGTATGCCGGTT
>JAHIOG010000011.1 GCA_018895675.1 bacterium | reverse complement strand
CCGAAGAGCACCCCAAAAATAAAAAACAGCAAGATACCTGTTAGTAGCGCCCTCTCCATGCTGAGGTTTTTTAATTGTTCGGCAATATGTCCTTTTGGATAACAGGTGCACCTATCCTCCTCATGAAGCGGAAGGCTGCGCTCAGGTAGTATTATTTTTAGGATTTTTCCGGGAATAAATTTATCAACCAAAAAACCACTCAAAGCACCGATAATAAAAATAATCCCTGTTAACAGCAATGCCTTACCTGGAAACATAGCAAACATTAAAAAGGCCCCATCGCCGCTGGTAGCGATCATCGCCGCCACAACAGCTCCCAGTGAGACAACTCTGTGTGAATAGAGCGCAACCACCGTAAAAGCGCCCAGGCAGCCGGGGGTGGCTCCCAGCAATGCTGCAATTAAATATTGTCCCCATGGCCTTTCCTTGATGGCGTCCCGCCAGGCGCCTTTTGTCTGAATATTGATGTACTCGATCACCAGCATCATGACGAAAATAAAACCGGTGATCATCACACTTTCTTTAAACAACTCAATAAACGCCGTCATTTTTCCTCTTCTTTTATTTCAAAAAGATTTCCGGATTTGTCTTTGATAAAAACAAGATCGGACATCTCACGTTTCAAAACTATACACTCATATCCATTTTCTTTAATTTCATTAATAAACTTATCCCGCTCCGATACTGAAAGACAGATATGATTACATATTGTCGATATTTCTTGATCGGTAATAAATAGTTCCAATTCCAGATTTCCAATTTTACCGGAATAAACCTCTAATTCTTGCTCCATCCCAAAAATTGTTTTTGCCAAAAAATGATTTAGCACAAAATTTCGCTGCGGTTCCATGCCGAGAATATTTTGATAAAATTTTCGGATGTCGGAAGATTCCGAAATAGTCAAGCCAATATGATTATAAGTCATTATTTTATCTAACTTTCTTTTTCTTAGAATAATATATCTTCGCTCTTCTTATTTTTCCCATTCGGCAAGTATTAAACTCGGATTTTGTCTGAGTCTTTCAACGGCTATTTCGCAAAATAATATCTCCAACTTTAACGCCAATATTACGTGCAATAACGTGGCATTTAACTTTCAGCAAGAAAGAGATGGAACGATCTTCTCCTGATAGTCCTTCATAATTTCCCTGACCTTTACTGATAACCATATTCGCACTTTTAAACAATTTGATAAAATCCAGATTACAGGTTTTGAGGATTGTTCCCGGCGCCGGAGTCCCGGAAGAAATGACTCGCGCCACCTTATCTATTCCCGCAGAAACAGCGTCCTGAAAAGTAACATCATTAATAACCGGACGTCCTCTTACAACATAAACCACCGGTTTTTTCAATTGCTCAATCAGGATTTTATCAAAGACCGCTTCTCCGGCATTATCGCCAATATATAAAATCCCCTTTGCTTTATCTAAAGCTTCTTTAAAATCTTCATAGTCTTTTAAAACTAGTTCGTTACGAAGCGTCTCGCTAATTTCTTTCTCAATATCAAATTCCCTGTTTACCCCAAAATCAATTACATTACCCGCTATTGCCAGCTTTATCGCTGTAAGTAACTTGTCATTAGATCTGTCAACCAGTTTTTCCATCTCGGGATACAGGGAAAGCGCATTGTCAATGTTCTCTTTTTTAATCACTTTATAAGGATCTTTATTTCCGGTTATTTGACTGATTTTTTGGTAAATCAGCATTCCTGTTTCCGGAGGCGTATTATCCAGCGGGATATCTTTTAACATCATCCCAACATCATCTAAAAGTTGCTTTAAGATTTTCTCGTCATCCGTGGCAATTCGCCCCGCCCTGAGCGTTTGTTGTAAAAAACAGGGCAGGCAATCAAGATATGTTTTCATCAGTCACTCACATTTTCCAAATATACTTTTCTTCCATATGGCTGAAAATATTTTGTGCCTCCACCATTTTTAATAATATCCAGGATTCTTTCATCATTTTTTTCAAAGATGGATCCAAATATAATATTTATATTTCTATATTTAAGAATTTCTTTACTCATAATCGATGATGGACCCAATAGAAAAATATCACACTGTTCTTTCGAACTCTTAATAATCTCTTCAAATGTGTTATTAAAAATTGTTGTGGAAGAAAGAATCACGGCATCGCTTTTTTTCAAATAATCTGACTTTTTTGAACCTGAAATTAAAACCGAATCATCTTTTAGATAATCGAATACGGAAAGAGATATATTTTCTTCTTCAAATTTTCGAACTATCGGTTTAAAGAGACCTATCATTACGATATTTTTATATTTTCGAAAATCGATAATATCGAATATATCGCCACTTTTTTTGTAGTCATCAGTGTAGTTTAATAGGGCGTTAAAGTAAGCGGTTAAAAAAATTCTATGGGAAATATTTTTTAAATCAAGCTTGGTATATTTTCCGGGATTGTCCTCAATTCTATTACCAAAATTAGCGCATACGCCAATATTTCCATTTTTTAGAAGTAACGCCGTATATTTGGCGCCGGTAACCACTTTGTGAACATTGGAAAAATTGACCTTATATTTTGTAAACAGGACTTCCAACGGTTCCGGCTTATTGTCAATATTGTAATCTCTCATCTATCTTCCCATCGGGTAGCATATTGTCGGGGTGATATTTCCCCGATTCTTCCATTTCGTAACGAACGCATTCTGTCCAGTCGCTAAAGCAATAATCATTAACCCATTTTCCGTCAAGTTTGCCGTTCTCAAAAAACCATTTCATCGGGCATACCGGATACCATTTGCAAATATCATTATTCACAAATTAAAATTCCTTTAATTCACCTTTTTTATAGGCTTCAAAGGCTTCTTTCGCAGTCATTTCTCCGGCGCCGACAAAAATTTTGATATTGGCGCTTCCCAGTACCCGGGCGGCATTTCCACCGGGACCGTTACCGGTGATTAAAACATCGGGTTTAAGTTCGAAAAGTTTTTGAGCCGTCTGAGGTCCGGCGCCATGAGCGACGTCGTTAATCGCCCGGTTGTCAAAAGAAGACAATTCATCACTTTCTTCATCATAAATTAAAAAATATTCGGTTCTGCCGAATCGCGGATCAATTTTTGACTCCCATTCTGAACCTTTTGTTGTAAACACTATTTTCATGTTCCCTCCATTTCTATAATTATTAAGCCAACTCTTTAGTTTTATCCCAACTCTCTTCTATAATTCTCGGGATACTACCACCACCATACTCCATAATTGTTTTTCCTTTGGTCATCGCTTTGGTAAAAGTTTCATCATAAGGTAAACTGGCTATGTGATTAATATCGTTCTCAGATAAAAATTGTAAAATTTCCTTTTCAACCGCATTATTTAAATCGGCTTTATTAATAATACAACCAGTTTTTATTCCAAATTTCTTGACCAACTCATAAACTCTTTTCAGATCGTGAATACCGGAAACCGTAGGTTCAGTTACCAACACCACAAAATTTGCGCCGGATAGTGATGAAACTACCGGGCAGCCGATGCCGGGCGATCCATCGACAAGCACATATTTTTTGCCTTGCCCTTCGGCAATTTTCTTTGCTTCGTTTTTTACTTTAGCAACTAATTTGCCTGAATTTTCCGCGCCGATTCCCAGCTTAGCGTGCACCATTGCACTGCCAACTTTCGTGGTTGATATATACCAGTCACCGACATTCTGCGATTCCATAGTTATCGCATCTACCGGACACACTCTGGCACAATATCCACATCCTTCGCAATCAAGAGGCTGTACAATATATTGGTCATTTATAACCGGTATTGCATCAAACCGGCAAACTTCAGCGCATTTATCACATTTAGTACAAGCATTCTGATCTATATTCGCAATCACACCGCTGTAGAAATTTTCCGACTTTGCAAAGTCTGGCTGCATTAATAAATGCAAATCGGCGGCATCAACATCGCAATCGGCAACTACAATTTCCCTTCCATCCAAATAGGCAAAAGATGCTGTAATAGAGGTTTTACCTGTTCCGCCTTTTCCAGATATTACCACAATCTCTTTCACGTTTCACCTCTGTCTAAATTCCCTTTAACGAAGTCTAAAACTTTCACAAGTTCATCTTTCACTGCCGGAATTTTCCGATAGAGCAAATTCCCTCTGGAATAGAGTTCGGCAATTCGTCGGCTGTTGAAAATTTTCGCAATCACAGGAATTTTTTCACTTTCACAATAATCTATCACATCATCATTTCCGATTCCATATCTATTCACAACAACGCCAAATTCCCTACCTAACTCTCGCATAGTTTCCACAGCCAATGTCAGGTCGTGTAATCCAAAAGGAGTTGGTTCGGTAATCAATATTACAAAATCAGCGCTTTTGGTGGCTTCAATCACGGGGCAGGAAGTTCCCGGAGGCGAATCATAGAGTTTGATTATTTCACCTGAATATTTCTCATCCACGTACTTATTGGTTTGGGCAATCAACGGAACAGCCTGCTCCTGTCCAATATCCAGTTTGCTTTCAATAAAGATTAGATTACCGAGTTTATATTCGCGCAGTTCCCCCATTTTTTGAGGAATCATCGGCAGTGAATTTGCCGGACACAATTCCGAACAGGCATAACAGCTGTGACACAATTCCGGGAAAACCATTATTTGATCAACAATCTGAATCACTGCATGAAAATTGCAAACTTTTTGACAATTGCCGCAGAGTGCACATTTTTCGGAATTCCACCGGGGAACCATCTTAAACTTCTCTTCCTGATGAATCAAATTACCTTTAATAAAAAGCCCTGAATTAGGTTCTTCTACATCGAGGTCTGTTAATATTACTTTTTCAGTTTCCGCCAGAAGAACAGCTAAATTTGTGGAAAGAGTTGTTTTTCCCGTACCGCCTTTACCGCTGGCTATGGCAATTTTCATATATTCTCCGGTTTAATCGTCATATACTTCAGGCTTATAATGCAAGACAAATCCCTGTACAATCTGTGAACCTTTCATCTCTTTCATAAATCCCCGCAAGGGGATTAACATGAATAACATCCGGTAAAACCGGTTGACATAAATGACGCAGAATCTCACTAACCCCAAAGGGGTTAAATCAATCCGATCAATCGCTTTAAATGCCAGCCAGGCATGAGTGTATTTCTTTATGATGTAAGCCCTTTTCCTTTTAACATTTTATTAAACCCTTTCAGGGTTTGAGGTTAGCCCTTT
>JAHIOG010000095.1 GCA_018895675.1 bacterium | reverse complement strand
GTAACTATCTTCTCTTGAACCTATTCCGAGGATCTCAAAAATATGTTCGTCATCATGATCGCCCATGGTACCCTCCTTAATTATTGCATCTTAAGTTACATATTCATCATGAAAAATATACTTATACAGAAGGTCAATTCATGTCGTTCTATTTGTCAGAATACATCTTATTCAATTTTTTTACTTCGCTCCTCACCATATCCACAAGTTTCACAGGTGCTAATACTTCAGCGAACGAGCCCCAGCGCAGAATCCAGGCGACCAGTTCATAGGAAACCGCTACATTCAGTTCCAGTATTATTGAGCCGTCAGCCTGCTTTTCAATCTCTTGATCTTTTTGCCAGATTCGCTCAGCGATGCGGGTAGCGACATCCGGAAAGAATTTAATCCGGACTTTTTCAGGTTTATCGTGCCAGACACCTAATGCCGTTGATATGAATTCCTCCAATTTGAAAACCGGATCTCTCTGGAAAGATTTGTCCAATACATCGATTTTCTGGATTCGGTGGATTAGCAGGTGAATATAACTTTTATGATTGGGTTGATACACAATGCCGTAAAACGCTCCTCGATGCAGCAACAAAGAGTAGGGCATTATTAAGTATCTTTTAGGTTTTTCGGAATATGCCGCTTTGTAAATAACGCTGCATATTCTTTTATTGATTGCCGCATAAAGAAATTTCTGAAGTTGTTCGCCACAGTCGCTGTAATCGATATAGCCGAATTGCAGCGAACTAAAAAAAGGTTCCAGGTTCTGTAAATCATCGCTGGTCGATAAAATATCATCGGTGATAAGCTGTTTGAGTTTCTTGTCCAATGCTGAAATATCATCCGCAATCGGCGTATTTCTGAAAATACTACCCAGGCGCTTCAGGAGCAGGGATGAAATAACTTCATCAACGCCAAGCGTCATTGGTATGAATTTCAGATAATTCGGATTTAATGACCAGTGAATCTGTCCATGCGCGCCTTTTCTTTCATTTAGTGGTACATTGGCTGCTGTCAACGCAATTAAATCACGTTGAATTGTTCGCCTGGACACTGATCGTTCAAAAAGTTCAAAGATAAAATCGACCGTCAATTCTTTTTTCAGCGTAAACTGCTGAAGAATTCGGATTTGGCGTTCTAGGGGTTTTAGGTCAGGCATGACTCCTCTTTCCTTTTTTTCTGTTATGAAACTACCTATTATAAAAATCACTTACAATGATAATTCTGCTATGTTTTAATATGTATAAACATATGTGTGTATAGTAGATATAAACGCAATTGTGTTTATCCTACTAATATGGAGTGATAAGAACAATGAATTTATACAGTAGTTGGGCGTCATGGGGGCAAGGCGCAAAAAATTAGCAGATTGAAATTATATTAAAAATCTGTATATTTAGATTATGAATAAAAAACAGTTTGACAAACAGAAATTAATTGACTTTTGGATTGTAGGCGCTGATGATGACTACGATACCATGATTGCGATGTTTGATACAAAACGATATAGTTGGGCTCTTTTTGTCGGACACTTAATGATTGAGAAATTGTTAAAAGCCTATTTTGTAAAGATTAATGAGAATTACCCACCTTTTACGCATAACCTTTTAAAATTAGCGAAAGACACTAATCTTCCATTGACCGATGAATTAAAGCTTCAATTGACAACAATTACAGCATTTAACCTAAATACAAGATATGATGATTACAAAAGGAGTTTTCAGAAGAAATGTACTCCTGATTTTACCAATGAATGGATTGAGAAAATCAAAGAATTAAAATTATGGATAAGAGAACAAATAAAATAATACGAAATTATATTTCATCCGTTGCGACTATAAATTCAAAACTTGTAAAAGTTTATTTATTTGGGTCATACGCTAAACAAACAGATAGCCCTGACAGTGATATTGATCTAGCTTTTGTTATTAAGGACTTGAAAGATGAAGAAAGATTTGATCTACAAGTTCAATTAATGTTACTGGCATCTGATTTTGATATGAGAATTGAACCGCATCCAATATCAAATTTGGATTTCAATTCTGAGAATCCATTCGTTGCTGAAATAAAAAAAACAGCTATTGAAATAGAACCACGAACGCCCGACAAAAGCTATACCCAATAAGCCGGACTGCCAAACCGTTAAATTAATATTTCATTTAACGAACCTCCTTCGCTCCTGAGCACTAAGACATATTGTTCTATTTTTACCGTGACGTTCTAATGGTTTAAAATCAGTCATTCCATCCGCAGATAAATATTTATTTTATGAAAATCACTGTTATTTTGTGCCGATCTTCCGCTTCCACACTGTTCCGTGAGGAGTGTCTTCCAGAATGATTCCAAGATTTAATAGTTGATCACGAATCCGGTCCGCCTCCGCCCAGTTGCGTTCTTTGCGGGCAGTTGCCCGCGCTTCAATGAGCTGCGTCTCCTCGTCGGAGAATTTCTCTTTCTCTTCCGTGAGAACATTCAGAATTGAATCGATTTTTTCAAGAGTTTTCAGAATTACACGCGCATCTTCGCTGTAAAGTTCGGCACTCTGCCGGAACACATTAATTTCATGCATCAATGAAAAGACCGCGCCCAGCGCCCCGGAGATATTCAGATCGTCATCCAGCGCCGACTCAAACTCAGCGAGATATTTTTCAATAATATCATTTACCTGCAACTGACCTTTTTTAAACTCACCACTCAAAGATTTTATAAAATCGCGCAGACGGGTAATGTTTTTACCAGCCGCTTCAAGTTTATCAAAAGTAAAATTCAGCTTCAGACGGTAATGAGTACTCAGCAACGTGTACCGGATCGCCGCTGGATCGATACCTTTATCGAGCAATTCCCGCAGCCGGTAAAAATTTCCTGCCGACTTACTCATTTTATCACTCTCTACCATCAGGTGTTCGCAATGCAGCCAGTAATTTACAAACTTTTCTCCGGTAGCAGCTTCACTCTGGGCGATTTCGTTCTCATGATGGGGAAAGATATTATCCACACCGCCGGTATGAATATCGAAATGATTGCCGAGATATTTCGTGCTCATAGCCGAACATTCGATATGCCAGCCGGGACGTCCCTTGCCCAATTCCGTTTTCCAGTAAACTTCGCCGTCCTCTTCCTTCCAGCTTTTCCAGAGCGCAAAATCCCGGATCTCTTCCTTCTCATATTCGTCACTCTGAACTCTTGACCCCCGGCGCATTTCCTCGATATTCAGATGCGCCAGTTTACCGTAATCGGGATACGCCGAAACTTTAAAATAGACCGACCCGTCATCGGATCGGTAGCCGATTCCTTTTTCGAGAAGGATTTGAATTAACTGAACCATTTCGGGAATATGGTCAGTTGCTGCCGGATAATGTTCCGCACGTTCGATTCTTAGAGCATCGAGGTCTTCAAAAAATGCGGCCCGGTAGGGTTTGGTATATTCTGCAATCGGAATTCCGGTCTTATTGGAATCGCGAATGATCTTGTCATCCACATCCGTGATATTCATGACCTGAGTAACATCATATCCTTTGAACTTCAAATATCGTCGCAATAGGTCTTCAAAAATATAAGCCCTGAAATTCCCGATATGCGCAAAGTTATATACCGTCGGTCCGCAGGTGTACATTCTAACTACACCGGGTCTAATCGGTTTGAACTCCTCTTTTTTTCGGGTCATAGTATTGTAAAAACGGGTCGGCATAATCACATTCCCAACGGTAAAGATATCCTGGTTTTCTTTTTATCATCGCTTACCGGTTTTAACAAGGCTGGATCAACCCGGACAATATAAGATGCCTGGATAACGTCCAGTGAAATCACAAATCGATGGTCATTTTCAACCCGTTGTATTTTTCCAATGATTCCTTTAAGGGGTCCATCAGTCACTTCAACCATCTGACCGGTTTTGAGATATTTCTGAGATTCTAGCTTCAATCCACAGTCAACAGTACTCTTTAACGCATCGATCTGAAAGTCCGGAATCGCAGCCAGTTCTCTTTGAAACATCACAAAGCGGACAATTCCATAGGTTTCGAGAACATAGAGTGCATTCTTAGCCGGGATACGAACGAAAACATAACTCCGGATAAGCGGTACTTCTACTAATTTTTTCCGGTCGCTCCACTGGTGATATTCTTTTATCAACGGAACATAAGCTTCAATATTTATATTTTGCAGATTCTCGAGTACTTTCTTTTCGTGACGGGATCTTGTATAGGCGGCATACCATCGTGGTATATCATAAACGCTAATGACCGGAACGCTGTTTTTGGATAAATTATTCATTATTTGGAAGACGTCTGATTAGTTAATCCAAGCCGCATAATCTCTTCTAATAAGCTCCTGAAGTTCCATCCTGCGGCTTTGGCAGCCTTCGGCACCAGGCTGGTTGTCGTCATTCCCGGAAGTGTATTCATTTCCAGAAAAAATGGTTTATTATCAGCGCTGAGCCGCAAGTCCATTCTGCCATATCCGGAACATCGCAGGAGATTGAATGCTTCAACGGTAGTTTCCTGAATAGATTCCGCCAGAGACGAGTCTAAATTTGCCGGAACCTCATACTCGCTCATGCCACTCGTGTATTTACATTCGTAATCATAAATACCATGTTTAGGTCGAATTTCTACAACCGGCAACGCCTGGCCTCCCAGGACAGAAACCGTCAGTTCCCGACCGTCAATATATTCTTCCACCAGAAACACAGAATTATATTTTAACGCTTCGTCGATGGCAGACCGAATCTGATCTTCTTTTTGTACAACCGTCAATCCGACAGTTGATCCTTCATGTCCGGGTTTGATCACCAGTGGTAATGAAAACTTCTTTAGAATCGCATCAATAATCTTTTGGTAATTCAATCCTCCGTTACGCTCAAAGTATAGCCATTTCGGTGTCGGGATACCGTTTTTCTCAAAAATCATTTTGCTTATGATTTTATCCATGGTTATCGCACAACCTTCAGCGCTGGAACCGTTAAACGAATACCCCAGAGTCTGCAGGATACCCTGGACTACACCATTCTCACCACTTCCTCCGTGAAGCGCATTAAAAATAAAATCAGCTGACTGTATTTGAGGATGAGTCAGCAGATATATCAAATTCTTATCACCATCATTGATTAGTTGAGGTGTAGCCTCAACCGGATGGTCAATCTGCTCAATTGGTAAAACTGTATCGATGGGGATAACGTCATGTCCGTTCTCTTTTAGAGCAGAAACAATATTTGTACCGCTTAAGAAGGAGACTTCCCGCTCCGATGAAGTGCCCCCCATAATGACCACTATTTTCATTTCTTTCGACTTCTTTTTAAACATTCAATTATTTGAGCTGCTTCCAGAATATTCTCCGCCACGAAGTCAGGTCGTGGTTTCCAGGTTTGGATTATCTGCAACAATGGCGGATTCACGCCGGTTCTTACCAGCACGGTCTTACAACCGACGGCAGCGCCTGTCCGGATATCTTTCTGAGAATCTCCGATAAAATATGATACTGCCGGATCAATATGAAAATCAGCAATCGCTTTTTCTATATTTCCGGTTTTAGGCTTTCGGCAATCACATTCTTCGTCTGGCTTGTGCGGACAATAGTAAATTCCGTCGAGTGAACCTTTTGATTGCTCAACAGTATTTTTCAATCTTTCATGGATATTTTCAACTGCCTCGCGACTGGTCAATCCCCGTCCGATGGCCGATTGATTAGTAATCAATATGCACTTAAAACCAAGCCGCTTGAAAATCCTCAACGCTCGGGGCGTAAACTCAAACAGACGAAATTCATCTGTGGATTTAATATATTCGACACTATCTTCATTTAAGGTTCCGTCCCGATCAAGAAAGACGGCTTTGCTACTATTCATATTTACTATACAAGTGGAAGTGAATTATTTGATATAAAATTTATTTCATTCATCGGCGTAAGTTACAATCCAAAATCATAAAATAATAGTGCAGAGCAAAGATAAAAAGTTTAAATTGAGACGTTTGTTAGTGGTTAATTCATGGGATGGTAAGAGGCTTTTATGAATCCGAACATTGAGCAATTCAAGTTAACCCTGAAAAGAGGCAAAGCCGGTTATGTACCGATTGCCGAGTTGGGAATTCATCCAATCATGATAGAACGGTTGCTCGGTAGACCTGTAAAATCCCTGAAAGATGATGTGGATTTCTGGCATAAAGCCGGATACGATTACATTAAATTACAACCCATTGCCGATTTCAATCCAGGCAAACTTTTTCTCCAGGATAATGAAAATTCCACACTAGATGATGATGGCACCGTATCCCGGAATTGGGCGACCGAAGGCAAAGGTATTATCACCAGTTTGGATGATTTTGAGAACTACATCTTTCCCAATAAGGAAGATTTTGATTATTCAAATTTTGAAAAAGTCCGGGAATTACTCCCGGAAGGTATGGGCGTTATCGGGCAACATGGCGATATTTTTACCATGGTTTGGGAATTGATGGGTTTTGAACAATTTTCCTATGCAATATTCGACAACCCCAAATTGCTTGATGCCCTATTTGATAAAATCGGAAATCTGGTTCTGAGCATGTTTGAATATTTTGCCGAAAGTGATGCCGTTGATGTGATTTGGTACAGCGACGATATTGCTTACGCTACCGGTCTGATGATATCACCCGCCGTATTGCGGACATATTTTTTTCCGTGGCTGAAGAAAATCGGAGATATGGCAAAATCTTCGAATAAGCCCCTGATCTATCACACGGATGGTTTACTGTTTGACGTTATGGATGATATCATCGATTGTGGCGTGGATGCACTTCACCCGATTGAACCTCAAGCCATGGCAATTGCCGAGGTAAAGCAGCGTTATGGAAACCGTTTATGCCTAATTGGACATGTCGATGTGGATCTTTTGGCACGCGGTTCGACAGAGCAAGTCCGGGAACAGGTGCGCAAAAATATTGAAGAAGCCGCTTACAATGGGGGATATTGCGTCGGTTCCGGGAACAGCATACCCGACTATGTAAAATATGAAAACTACATCGCTATGCTGGAAGCAGCGAAGGAATTCGGCAGATAACGACACCACAAATCATGATTTACGTAATATATGATGGTTAGATTAAAATACAGAAAAGTGTTATGTGCGCTCCTTTGTACCCTATTTCTGGTAAGCGCTCTTCGTGCCCAACAACAATTCTCAAACCATACCGATAATCGGCTAAGAGGATATCTATCCCATTATTACCATGGAATACGGAATACCTGGGATATAAAATATCAGAAACCAATTTTAATCGCAGGTTCTGTTCTAATTCCAATCTCCTTGCTCCTCGAAAACCAGGTTCAAAATTATGCTCAGAAACACGGATTTTATTCCGATAATATTTCCCGGATCGGCGATCTCTATGGTCACCGCTGGGGATATTACGCAACATTAACAACAATTATTGCTTTCGGTATCATTACAGATCAATCCTGGCAAAGAACACTTTCCAATACAGGGTTACTAGTCGAATCAATATTAACGACCAGCACGGTAACTTCGATCATCAAAACCATTTCTCATCGCCAAAGACCAAACGGAAAGGGATGCCGGTCCTACCCATCCGGACATACATCATCTGCTTTTGCATTGGCGGCGGTAATAAAATATTTATATGGTAAATATCCGGGCTGCTATGCATATGGCATGGCGGCATTTGTCGCGTCCAGCCGGATTAATGATAATAAACACTATCTTTCCGACGTGGTCAGCGGAGCGCTTCTGGGAATACTGATCGGGCGCAGCTTTATCAGACAACACGCAACTGAATTACAATATTCCATTGAACTTAATTCAGATTGCATTCAATTAGGATTGCACTTGCCGTTATGACTTTCATTGATCAATTGCAATCATCTGAAATCCTGATCCTCGACGGTCCGATGGGGACAGAACTGCATCGCCGCGGGATAAATATATCTTTACCGTTGTGGTCTGCTTCTGCTATATGGGAGTGCCCTGAAATAATACGCGAAATTCATGAAGATTATATCGATGCCGGAGCGGATATCATCACTACAAACACATTTCGAACAGATGCCCGGACATTCCGCAAAGCCGGGCTTTCAGAAGAAGATGCCAGGAATGCTACTTTTAAAGCCGTTGAACTTGCCCGGAAAGCGATTTCCAGGGCTTCACCCGACCGGAAAATTTGGATAGCCGGCTCACTGTCTCCATTGGAAGATTGCTATCATCCCGAGTTATCTCCCGATTTTAAAACTGCTTATCTCGAACATAAATTAAAAACGTCATGGCTGCTTCAAGCAGGCGTGGATTTCATTCTGATTGAAACGATGAACACGTTCGATGAAGCGCTTGCCGCGACCAGGGCAGCACTGGAGACCGGTTTACCGACTGCCGCCAGTTTTATCCTCAAAGATAAAAGCCATATTTTAAACGGCGATAAAATAATTACCGCTTATGAGCAATTGAAACTGGAAGGCATCGAAATATTCTCTATCAACTGCACCCATCACAGTGTCGTTACCGAACTTTTAAATATCCATGCCGATAAAATCGATTTGCCAATTATGGTATATGTGAATGCCGGATTTTTCGACTTTCAAAAAGGATGGCAAGGGGATCCCGTGTTTACACCCGAAAGATATGCCTCAATCGCACGGACCTGGATTGATCGGGGTGTCAGGATAATCGGAGGATGCTGCGGAACCGGTCCGGAATTCATAAGCCATCTCCGCTAAAATAAAAAGTCCAGAGTGATGGGGGGTCACGCTGGACTGGAGGGTAGTGAGGTTTGGGGATAAGTTCTTAAAAAATCTGTTATAATGTATAAAATATAGCACCATCATGAGTTGATGCACGTCACATATTGTCCTGTTAATCTTTTTTATTTATTTGCCGGTATCCCAGTAGATAGAACCGGGATCACCCCGGAAATAGGCGTGATTTGAATTACCGCTTTCATCAGACACATAATCTTCAAACTCTTCGTTAAATCGCCAAATACCGATTAAATGATCCAACCCACCGGATGAATAATGTTCGGTAAGTTTATCGGGATTATTGTGATGAAATGATACTTCAGCAGATTGGATCACCTTTGTCCAGATGCGAACTTCATTGATTGTTCCCACCCAATAATTCCCGGGATTATTATTCACGCCCGGCGGATCATAATCAGCGCCTATCAACATATTGCTCGATCCGATATCCAGATCGATACTGTTCAGATCTTCGGTTTTCAATGGCTTTCCATCGAAGTAAAATGTAAAGAAATTATCGACTCTGGTCAGACAAAGGTAATGACATTTTTCTTTACTCCGGTCAAGTCCATCAACATTGAAAAAGCCAAACCGTTGGTCATCGATATAGACTGCAACCAAACTTGAATCGTTGGGTCCCTGGTAAATGGCGATTTCATTGCCGCCATCATTGTTCCCAAGCATCACCAGCGACCGGGAAGCAACTGCCTGACTGGTATTGCCTGCCGCCCATATCTCAATTGCGAAATCCGACGACACCGGATTTTACGGAATTCTCTGTTAACTGGGATTGAATATAACGCTTTATACCACTCAGAGTCTGCTCGTCCGGAAGAATGACTGCGTTCAGCGAATCAATCTTGAGATGAGGTCCGCCCCGGTCACGATAGGACGGTAGAAACTGCACAGGCGTATTCAGTACAGCCGGTCGTCCACCAGAATTGAGTGAATTAACCTTTGGAGCAGAGGATCGTATTTCAGTCTGCTGTTTTGCATATCCTTCGGCTTTTTCTTTTTTCAGTAATTTCTTAACGGTCCCGCATCCTGTAAGACAGATACACAAGGCAAAAATTATGATCCTTCTGAGATTCACGTAACGCAAACACTCTTGTTTGCGGTAATAAGTTTCAATTCTTGGCACATGGTGCTCCCGGGAAAAACATGGTGTTGTCTCAATTTCAATTTTAATCAATATCTCAAAGAAAATGTTCAACCGAGTTTAAAATCCCGAATTTTAGATCGGATATCATGCCGATTTTTCTGAAGTTGAGAAAGTTCCAAAACAAGCGGCGCTGTATCTTCATAGCTCTTTTCGGCTTCTCTGATCTTTGATCGTAATTCTTTTATCGACTTTTCCAGTTGATCTGTCATCAACACCATCATGCAGTCGATCGCCAGCTTCATTAAATCCTCTTCTTTTATGTGTTCCTGAATTGATTCCGCATCGAGAATCAATCGTGACAGGTAAAACTTCTCCTGATCAGACCAATCCCGATCGAACAGACTGGCTGGCGTGATGGCTTGATTTTCCCGGACCCGTTTATATAATTCCTTTGCAATAGGCTTTATAACAGAATGTTTATAAACTTTCAGAGGGACTTTGCTCGTAATAAACCCAATAATTTCTTCAAAATCGGTGAGAATCAGCTTTGACAGTTCAAATTCCGCCTTATCGGTAGCGGTAACAATTTGCAGTTCCGGAACCTCGGAAGATATGCTTCTATTACCTGCTTCGGTTCCACGCCGTTTTTGCTGATAAACCCTGCGAATCTGACTAAATATTCTTTCTTCCCGCAGATTCAATTTTTCAGCTACCTCTTTTACGATAAAGTCACGGGTCACCGGATTTTTTACCTCGCTAATCTCTGCAATAAGAGTCTCGACAAAGCGCGTTTTTGAGGCGGGAGTTTTAAAATCCGCCTGATGATTTCGGATATAATGATCGATAAATTCCGGCGCTTCCTGCTGTAATTTTTGGAACGCTTCAATGCCTTTATTTTTCAAATATGAATCAGGATCATCATCGGCAGGCAGCTGCATTGCCCGAACATCAAATCCCTCTTTAAGCAAAATGAATCCAGCTCGCTCCGTTGCCTTTTGCCCGGCATCGTCGCCGTCATAACATAATACGGTCCGGGCTGTAAATCGTTTCAACGCCCGGGCATGATGAAAATTCAACGCTGTGCCGGATCCTGCTACAACATTTTTTATTCCCGAAGAATAAAACCTTAGAAAATCGGTATATCCCTCAACCAGCACAACCTCTTTTTCCTGTTGAATAGCAGTTTTCGAGTGCTCCAATCCGTAGAGCGTACCGCTTTTAAAATAGATCGGCGTCTCGGGCGAGTTCATATATTTGGCGTCTTCATCCGGATCCAATGTCCGCCCGCCGAAGGCGACTACCCTGCTGGAAACATTATAGATCGGAAACATGATCCGGTTCCGAAAGCGATCCAGAAAACGGTTTTTGTCTTTTGATTCTATAAACAATCCTGATTTTTCCAGCACTTTGGGATTGAACCGTTTTACATCGATTTGACTGTACAGCCCATCCCAATCATCAAGCGCAAATCCAACGGAAAATTGTTGAAGAGTATTTTTATCAAAACCTCGCGATTCCAAATAATCGAGAGATTTTTTACCTTTTGAAGAGTATAGCTGTTTCTGATAATAATCTTTTGCAATTTCGTGTATTTCATATAGCAGCGCGGTTTCACCTTTTTGGAAATCGTCGGCGCCTTTTTCCCATTCGATCTGAATACCGTAGCGCTCGGCTAAACGTTTCAGCGCCTCCACATAGTCGATATTTTCATGTTCCATCACAAAGGTAATAGCATTTCCGCCCTTCCCGCATCCGAAGCAGTGAAAAATCCCCATGGAAGGATTTACGCTGAATGAAGGTGTTTTTTCTTCGTGAAACGGGCACAAACCAAAGTAGTTGCGCCCTCTCTGTTTCAGTTGAACAACATCGGATACAATTTCCAAAACGTCCGCCCGGTTTTTGATCTGCTCGACTGTTATTGAAGGTATTCTTGCCAAAACTCTATTCCCGATGGATATTTATTTCAATCTATAATTCAACAATGGTTGCCCCGGTTCCACCTCTGTCAAAATTTTCGAAATAGAACTTACGGATACCGGGAGTACTTTTCAATACTTCATGGGTCATTTTTTGAAGAGCGCCGGTGCCCTTTCCGTGAACAATCTGAAGCTGGTTCAGTCCTGCCAACAGCGCCCGATCCAGAAACTTCTCCAACGCATCCCGGGCTTCATCCAGGCGCATTCCCCGTAAATCAAGTTTATATGACACGATTTCATCAACTGTCACTGAAACACCTGCCAGTCGTTTATCTTTCTCTTTCTGAATCTGAACCGCATGCAATGTATTCATAGAAACCCACAGTAGTTTCCCGTTGATATTCACAGCCGCTTTCTTCTTTCCGGCTTGAATTTCAACTATCTGACCGGTACCTGTGATCCCATCGACTTTTGCCCAATCTCCCACTTTAACTGTGCTTTTCACCGTAGTTGTAAAGGAAGGTTTCTTCTTCCTAATTCGTTTGCGGGCAGACTGTTGCACTGAATCAAGTGTCTTTTTTGCTTCGATAATTGTTTCCCGCGAGGCATCTTTTTCACGAATGTCTTTTACGGCATGTTCAATCTTCGAACGGGATTCAGTGACAATTCTCTCCAGTTCTTCAGCAATTTCCCGGTCCATTTTATCATGTTTTTCCCGGATTGACGCAACCCGCGTTTCGTATTCAGTTATCAAGTTGTCCAGAGTTTTTTTATTCCGTTGTACGGATCGGTTTTCTTCCTCGATCTGGATCTTTAGAGTCTCTACTTCCACTAATAAATTTTCCAGTTTTACCTGATCCGTTCCCATCAGAACACGGGCGCGTTGGATCACCGCATCTTTTAATCCCATCCGCATGGCAATTTCCAACGCATAACTGCTGCCTGGCAGCCCCAGCTGCAGGCGGTAAGTCGGCATGAGATGAGTAGTGTCAAATTCCATAGCAGCGTTTACGACGGCATCATGTTTATCCGCAAAGGCTTTTAAACCGCTGTGATGTGTCGTCACTACGGTAAAGGTTTTTTTGTTGATCAGTTCTTCAAGAACCGCCTGCCCGAGCGCAGCGCCCTCAAGCGGATCCGTTCCCGTTCCCAATTCGTCGATCAGGACAAGCGACTTCTCCGTGGCAGTTTCAACAAATTGTCTCAAGTTCGCCACATGTGACGTAAAAGTCGAAAGATCATTTTCAATGGATTGCTGATCGCCGATATCAACCAGAAACCGGTCGTAAAATGGCAGACAACTTCCATCATCAACCGGAATCGGAATTCCGGACATCGCCAGCAGACTCAGCAGACCGATAGTTTTCATAGCAACGGTCTTGCCGCCGGCATTTGGACCGGTAATAATGACGCAGTGGATATACTCATTTATCGAAACATTCAGCGGAACAACATCTTTCACCAGCGAGAGCAACGGATGCCTGGCATTTTTGAAGATCAATTGACGTTTATCGAGTGACAGTTGCGGAACGTTGCATTTGAAACGTTGTGAAAATTTTGCGCAGGCGTGCAGAAAGTCCAGTTCCACAAGAATATCAATGTTGAACTCCAGATCTTCAAAATCAGGTCGTAATTCCTCTGTTAAATTCCGCAGAATATTTTCAATTTCTTCCTGTTCCTCAATTTCCAGCTCTTTTAGCGAATTATTGATCTCGACAATAATCAGCGGTTCCACATAGGATGTGGCGCCGGTGGCGGATTGCCCGTGAATTATTCCTTTGACTTTTCGTTTACTTTCACTGCGCAGAGGCAGAACAAAGCGACCTTCCCTGATTGTAGGATTCTCTTCATGCAGCCAACCCTCTTGTTTCGCCTGATGCATTACACGATCCACCTCGCGATGAAGCCGGAAGACAGTCTGTTGAACCTGTTTGCGGATACGCGCTAATTCCGGGCTGGCATTATCTTTTATAACACCGTCATCATTGATTACCCGGCGAATCTGACGGTATTGTTGTTCGAATGAATTTAACGCTGACAACAATACGGAAAGCGGTTTTAACAACTCTCGATTTAGCTGATAGAATTTTTTAATATTTGAAATCTGTTGGAGTATCACAAGAATTTGTTTAAGTGTTTCTGCCTGTAAAAAGCTGCCTTTAATCCGGCATCTTTTTAATTCAGGTCTGACATCAACAAAAAATTCTATAGGAAACCGGCTGTTCCTCTCACTCAATTTCTGGAGCGCTGAAATCCGATCCATCTGGAGCGCAGCCTCATTGACGTTCCGGAAAGGTTTAAGATCTTTCATACGGTTCTTTGCCGCTTCAGATAATGTCCCATCTGCAATCAATGAAGCTACTCTATCAAATCCCAGTATTCCCATCGAATTTTCTACCATACAGTCTCTCCGGCTTTCGAATCGGATCGATCAATGAATTCAATCTTCTTCCCCAGGGAGTCAGGAATCGACGGGAAGGAAACGGGGATTTCCTTTTCCAGCATGAAAATGCTCCGAATATTTTTCTTCAAAGAATCTGTTTGTTCCTCAATAGAAAATGTTCTGATTAAAAACCGCTCACATTTATCCAGATATATGTAACTGGGAGATGATGCCTCTAATTTCTGAATAACTTTCGTTTCGGTAAAAATACTGAGGCACCAGACAACAATCGACATTACCAGGATTGCCTTAATCACGCCGAAGCCCAAACCGGCAAGACGGTCCAGCCAGGCTAAATTCAATGTTCTGACAATTCGCTTCAGCAGCGCTGAAATTAGTTGAATTGAGAGATAGACAATTAAGAATACGATAATGAAACCGATTATTGTCTGGATACCCTCTGAAACTGAAAAAATATCTTTGATCAAAAAAACGCCGAGGATATAGTAGCGGACGGCGAGATATGATGCAAAGATGAAGCCGATTAACTTCAGTGCTTCTTCGATTAATCCTCGGCGCAACCCGGAAAATCCCAGCAATCCGACAACGATGACTACAACCAGATCAAATAAAGTGTACATAGCGTAATAATTTATGATAATTTGGATCGAACAATAGCCTGAACTTTCGATCCGTTGGCGCTGCCCTTGACTTTTTGCATTACTATAGGCATGACTTTTCCGATGTCCTTCATCGTCGCGGCGCCGGTCTCTGCAATGATTTCGATAATGATTTTTTTCAGTTCATCGGTAGAAAGCGCTTCAGGCAGATAAGTTTCAATAATTGCCAGCTCGGCTTCTTCCTCTTTAACCAGATCGTCTCTGCTGCCTTCAATATAGGCTTTAATTGCTTCGAGACGCTGCTTGGCGGCATTGGATAGCACACCGATGACGTCATCATCAGTGAGATCTTTTTTCCGGTCAATTTCAAGTTTACGGATCATCCCGCGCACCAGACGAATTACACCAACTTTAACATCGTTTCCGGATTTCATCGCTTCAACCATATCTTTTTGAAGCTGCTCTTTTAAACCCATAAAATGTCCTTTCGCATTAATCTATGTTACGTTAAATATACCGCCATCATCATGCGTCCGGTCTTTCCTTTATCACGGCGGTGACTGAAAAATAATTTTTCGTTACAGGCTGTGCATAATTGGCTATCGTCAATGTTTTCAATTTGCATGCCCTGATCGATCAGTCGTAACTGTATTGCTTTGGGAATATCGAGATATGATTTACTATTTTCCCACAAAATCACATCATCCGGAAACCGGCTGGATACATCATTCTTAACCTCGTAACAACAGGACCGGATTGAAGGACCAATGGCAGACTTTATATTTTCCGGATTGCAATTAAAATCCCTCACCATAATCCGTATTGTATTTTCGAGAATCCCTTTTACAACACTCCGCCATCCCGCATGAACAGCCGCAATCACTCCTTGTTCGGGTTCAAACAATATCACCGGCGCACAATCAGCTGTCTTGATTACAAGGGGAATGTTTTTCCGAATGGTTATTAACGCATCCGTCGCAGGGAATACGCCGGGATGATCTACGATTTGGATTGTATTTCCGTGAACCTGAATTCCCTGAGCGGATTGTTGCGGATCAGACTTCAATGCCTGAAAAAACAGTTCGCGGTTTTTATGAACATTTTCAGGGATATCTCCGACGGACAATCCAAGATTTAACGTATTATACGGAGAATTACTGACGCCGCCCGCCCGGGTGCTGAATCCATGGCAACTGCCATTCCGGGAATTTAACAGTGAAGATTGATATACTATTAGATCGGTCAAGGTATCAGCCACTGAAAACGAAACAGTGTAAAATTATAACTTTTAGAAAACATTTAACAAACTCTATGATGGTAAGTCAACTGACAGTTTTTTCGTTTGGTTTTATACTATTGTTATACAATTATTACCTGAGTTCATAGTTCATTAATTTATATTCGTCATCCAGCTTACTATAAAGTAAATTTCCATATTCGTCCCACACCTCACCTTCAAGATAAGCTTTACGGAGAATTAATCCTTCATCGGCGATAAAATCATCAATACGAACATTAGTTTCGGAAATCATATAATCCATTCTTAATTGATAGCATTTAAATGTTCCTGCGGGTACTGTAATTGTTGTATCTTGGATGACTTTCCTATCCATTCGCCACGGATGACCTTCTTGTCGGTAAGTCCAATAAGATCCAATCTCAAGCGGATATTTCAATGAGTAAACAGGAGGATCCTCATAATATAATTTTCCGTTTTCACTCAATTTGTTAAGTCGAGTTAATTTTCCATAATATAATTCTTTTAGATGCTTAGGTATTAATGGCTCATTTAAGAAATTCGATCTGTTTATAGACTTCGGAAGTGCCGATGAATATGGATTAAGATAAGCTATGAGGAATAATCCGGTGTCTCTTTCCTCGTAGTAATATAATCCCACAAAAATACTACTATCTTCCCACGTCTGCTCCATCAACTGAATCGTTTCTATCGTATCCAACAGTATGGTCTCCTGAACAACAATAACTGAACACGTGTCGTATCCCGATATTATTCCACATGTATCTGTTTGGGTAGAATCAGAGTATGAACAATATGTAAAATCCCGATGATACTCCCACCGATTTCCGATTGATAGAGGGTAAGTATAATTTTCCTTCGGAACAGTCGGTTCATCCTCACATCCAATAATCATCATTAGAATAATTGATAATACTGATACCCATTCATTTCTTTTCATTATTTGACATCCTTTTTGTCTAACGATAAGCATAACATGCGACTATTAGTTCTACTATACATTTTAAAAAAACCATTTAACGCTTTTAAAACTCCAAAACCATCAAAAATCCACAGCTATAGCCGTCAGGTTGATGCATTGTTAGCTATCCTTCATAAAATTATCTAAAACGCCACTTCTTTGGGTGATACCTTCATTATCCAGTAACCCGAATCAATTACTAATAATTGTTTCTTATTTTCACCATCATTACCAATTGTAAGAATATTAAAATTAAAATCTTCGTTTGTTGTATATACTATTTTTTCTTTTCCGGGTATCCACCAAATATTATAAATATTACTTGGACCAAAGTATATATGACGAATGTTCTTCGTGCTTAGATCATAAAATGAAATCAGTTTTGATTTATGACCAAAATAAATTGTAGTTCCATTAGGTGAAAATTTTGGTTCAGCAATATAATCTCCTCCGCTAACAGCAATTGAATCAATATTTATTATTATCTGATGT
>JAHIOG010000094.1 GCA_018895675.1 bacterium | reverse complement strand
TTCAAGGTCCAATTCCATTTTTCCTCCTTGATGGTTTCGTAAAAAGTGATTATATGTGTCCGGCAGCTGCCGGATGAGCGAAGCGAAGAAGAATCTCCGACGAGAACCCTATAGAGATTCTTCACTCGTACCTCGTTCAGAATGACAGTTTTGATACTTTTTACGATTCCATCCTCCTTAATATTAAATATTTGAAATAACTCACAACAAAATTATAATAGGAATAGGTAATAAACATTATCTTCTTAAAGTTTTTATTACTTCACCAGTTTTTATGTCGCGAATTTTTACCTCTAACGGCATTTGACCGGGAAGTGAATGAGTTGCACAAGCAAGGCAAGGATCATAAGCTCTAAAAGCCATTTCTACCATATTTAACAATCCATCGGATACTTTACCATTTTTAATAACTCCTTTGGCTGCTTTTTCGATAGACATGCACATAGCTGCGGAGTTATTTACTGTCGCAACGATTAAATTTACATCAGTCAGAATTCCATTTTTATCGGATTTATAATGATGAAAAAGCGTGCCTCTCGGCGCTTCAACTATGCCGATACCTTCATCAGGTATTGATGTAGGAATTGTCCTGATATTCGGGTCAAGTATCTCTTCATCTTTTGCGAGTTCTAATAGTCTTTCAGAAGCATAAAGAAGTTCGACAAGTCTGGCCCAGTGATATGCCAAGGTGTTGTGTGCAGGTTTTCCTCCAAGAGTTTCATAAAACTGCTCGTATTCGGCCTGGGCTAATGGTGTTGCCATTCCGTCAGATGCGTTCAATCTTGCCAGAGGCGCTACCCGATAGACACCGCTATCTTTCCCATCGACGAATCCTTTCCAGCCGACATTCTTCAGGTATGGAAATTTAATATAACTCCACGGTTCGACACGTTCTTCAATATGCTCTAAATATTTATCGGGTTTAAATTTTACAAACTCATTACCTTCCGGGTCAACCACTCGCACTTCGCCGTCATAAAAATTCACCTTGTTATTCTCATCAACAAGTCCCATATAATAGGTGCTGTGTTTGTAAATATCACCAACAATTAAATCGACATAATCTTTATTCTTGAGTACGATGTCTTTAAATGCCGAAAGAGTGAACTTTGAAAATTCAATGGCTTCTTTTCCAATTTGAATGTACTCATCTCTATCTTCTTTGGTAACACCTTTGGAAACACCGCCGGGAAGATTACAAACAGGATGAATAACTCGACCGCCCTGTTTTGTAATAATTCCCCTTAATTTTTTTCTGATGTCGATAACTTTCTTACCCGCTTCAAGTCCAACTTTCTGGATAACGCCCAGAATGTTCCTCGCTCCTGCTTCGGCAGTTGGACCGACAATAAAATCTGGTCCTCCAAGAAAGAAGAAATGAAGCGTATGGTCTTCCGCCATAAAAGCGGAATTGATCAATTCTCTGATTTTTTTAGCTGCCGGGGGCGGTTCAACGTTGAAAAGATCATCCAACGCTTTTCCCGAAGCCATGTGGTGAGCAGTCGGACATACACCACAGATTTTGGGTGTAATTCTCGGCATTTCTTCTGCCATACGTCCTATAGAAAATTTTTCAAATCCTCGCAATTCGGGAACTTGAAGGAAGGCTCTTTCCACATTTCCTTCCTCATTAAGAAATATTTCAATTTTTCCGTGACCCTCAAGTCTTGTAATCGGGTCAATCGTTATTCTTTTTGCCAATTTTGCCTCCTCATCTTGACTAAAGTTTAATTAGCAGTAGTAGATATTTTCATGTAGTATATCTGCATTTTTTAAAGTTGAATGTTTGAATGAGATACTAATCATGATTCTTTTTTCCGTATTCTGCAATTATTTCTTTATTTCAATAACCTGAACCCCATTGCTCATTACTTTTAATTTTCTCAATTTGATTTCTATTCTTTGCAATAAATCGTCCAAATTTACTTTCCATTCATCCATCCAATCATCCCTACAGATTTATTTCATCACTTTCCTTCTCAATAATGATGAAGGTAAGCTATACATATAGAAAAGACCCGCCGGATCAGCAATCTGATCGACCAATTTCTGAATATCTTCATCTGTCATCTTTTCCTCGCCTTCAATGCCCATTATCGATGCAATTGCCGAGAGTGATTTTGCGCCGAAATCTGAAACACCTTTAACCGGTCCAAAACATCCCCTACAAGGCATATTCGCATTGATACAGCGTTCACCACAACCTGAACGTGTAGCCGGACCGAGACAGATTACCCCTTCTGCGAGAAAACACTTTTCCGGATCCATTTCTACTGTATGAGGTCGTTTAATTTCGCTCATCATCAATTTCTCCGGTTTCGAATCATTTCTCGGGCAAGTGTCACATAATGATTTATCCGGAGCAAGCACAGCACCTTTTTCCGGAAGTTCACCCTTTAGAATTGCCATCACAGCATTCATAATCAGATCGAGCGGTGGCGCGCAGCCGGGAAGGTAATAATCAACATCGATAGTTTGGTCTAAAGTTTTCACAGTATTGTAAAATTCAGGTATCTCAAGTTCATAACCGTCAACTACTGTATTCGTTTGAGGAGTCGTCTTCGCCGGATTCATTGTTGAAGGAGTTTTCGTATAAACATAATCAAAAATTTCCTCTCTGTTCGAGAAATTTGCCAGCCCCGGTATCCCGCCTATGTGGGCGCACGAACCGAAGGCGACAACTAATCCTGACTTTTTCCTCAAAAGATTTACCATTTCTTCCTGTTCACTTGTCCTGATTGCGCCATTGATGAAAGATACTGCAATTTCATTATCTTGCATTGCCTCGACATCTTTCTTTTTAAAATCAAGAGCAACAGGCCA
Source organism: bacterium (assembly GCA_018895675.1). Taxonomy (GTDB): domain Bacteria; phylum Fidelibacterota; class UBA2242; order UBA2242; family UBA2242; genus UBA9312. Next base: position 4,094 of record JAHIOG010000094.1, on the reverse strand, counting down.
TAAAACAATATCAACTGCATCAGTTACAGTTAGGATATCTTCTGCAAGGTCAACTACTGCTTCTTCGCATCCACCACAAGATGCACACCAATAGAACGCTACTTTTGGTTTTGCCATATAACCTCCTTTTATATTAAATTAAAGTTCCAAAATATTCAGCAGTTATCTGTTTTTGTTTTACATGGTCGGGAATATAATCGGGGAGCAATATCGGAGCGATTTTCTTCCTGTTAATATCTAAATCGGCAACTTCCTTTTCATAATCGTAGATATGCTCTATAGAAAGTTTTCCTATTTTCACTCCATTGTTTGCACGCTTTGATGCATTCAAACCAGCACGCCTCCCGAATACTATCAGGTCTAACTGCGAATTTCCCATCAGTCTATTTCTCCCATGAACTCCACCGGAAGTTTCACCCGCTACATAGAGTCCCGGGATATTTGTTTCACATTTATCATTTATCTCAATTCCGCCATTCTGATAATGTAATGTCGGATAGACAAGCATCGGATATTTTCGGATGTCAATGTCAAAACGGCCGAATTGCCTGACCATTCCCGGAAGATTCTTATCAATCGTTCCTTGCCCGTCAATCTGATCGATAAGTGGGGAATCAAGCCAAATTCCGCATAATCCGGATGGTGTTGTAATTCCATTTTTCCGCGCTGTGCATTCACGAATAAAAGCAGAGGCTTCAACGTCTCGCGGTTCCATCGAATAAACGAACAGTTCCCCATCAGCATTTACAGGTTGAGCGCCGAGCGCCCTGATTTTTTCCGTGCATAAGAAACCAACTATCTGCTCAGGATATACTGCACCGGTCGGATGATATTGAACAGAATCCATAAATAATAATTTAGCGCCTACTCGGTAGCCAAGAATAATCCCATCTGCCGTTGCACCATAATGATTCGTCGTTTCAAAACCTCTAATATGTAACCTTCCAAATCCACCGGTTGACATTATGATCGATTTTGCTTTTATAATTGAGTACTGTTTCGTCTCGAGGTGATAGATCACAGCTCCAACGGCTTGACCATTATCGTCAAGGATAAGTTCAACAACCGGAGAATATTCGATATATTTTATTTTATCAGGTAAATTGTAAACTTCATCACGTAGCACCCTACAAATACCGGCTCCGGTATAATCTCGACAAGAATGCATACGGTTCCGGGAAGTTCCTCCGCCCGATTTCACTAACATCGAACCATCGGGATTTTTATCGAAAATAACTCCTAATTCTTCCAACCATTTTATCGATTCAGGCCCATCTGAAACAAGGGCCTGAACTAATTCAGGTTTATTATCGAAATGACCGCCCCCTATAACATCAAGGTAGTGCATAGTAGGTGAATCATCGCGTTGGTCTGCTGCTTGAATTCCGCCTTCCGCCATCATAGAATTTGAATCACCGAGTCTCAACTTCGTAACGATTAGAACATTGCTTCCATTTTTCGCAGCAACAAGTGCCGACGCCATCCCCGCTGAACCAGCACCAATCACCAAAACATCAGTTTCATAATCAATTTTATCGAGATTAAAATCTTTCGGGTTAATTCGTGAATAGGATTCTAAAAGGTCTGAAATTTCGGTTGTCAATATTTCGCCTTTATTAGGACCTACACGAACTTCTTTACGGGCTCCTTCTTTATAATCGGGATGAAATTTCGATAGAACTTCTCCCCTTTCCTTATCAGTCATGTGTGGAAAAACTTCTTTACCGTATTTCTTTGACTTTTCTAAACGCCCCGGTCTCGTCTCTTCGACTTTTTTAATGGACTCCATCATATATTCTGGATACATTTTTGCTCCTTATTTCTTTATTTTCACTTTAATTCCTTAGGATATTTTTATTTCTCTGCTATAGTATGTTTCGGTCAACTTTTCCCGGTCCATGTCCATCAATTCATTTATTTCCTCACTATATTTTCCATCTTCAATTTCTTTAACCCGCTTATCCAATTGGGGATTTTTCTTAGAAAGATATTTCCCATACAATCTTTGTGCAAGAATGGCAGCGTTATATTGCACAATCTCAGCGGGGCATCTCAATGCGCATAAACCACACCGGATACAGTCAAATGATAGATCAGCCGCTCGCTCAATATTGCCGCGCTTTAAAGCCTGTATATAATCCATCACTTCTATATCTTGCGGACACGCTTTTGTGCAAGTATTACAGGCAACGCAACGGAATACAGTCGGGAAAATCGCCTTTATCGTATTTATATCTGGCGTTAATTCATTTATATCGTACACCGGTTTCTCTGCCGGTACAAAAGGAATCTGAGCGATCACCATTCCATCAGTAACTACCGTTTGACATGCTAATCCACCTTTGATCTTATAATCATTCTTTTCACGATAAACTGTCGCGCAGGCTCCACAAAATCCTTCACGACAGCCTATTCCTCTCTTTAATTGGTAGCCGGCGTATTCCATCGCCATAATAATTGTCGAGCCTTCTGGTACCTCAAAAGACTCACCCATGATTTGAACTCTTACCATCATCCGATTTTCTGTCATTATTTATGCCTCCTAATAATCTTATAATTTATAAAAATCATTACCTTATGATTATTTATTTTTTCATTCATTTTTCAATAATTCTTGCTCGATGAAGGCTAAGGTTAAATCTAACATTTCAAAATATCACAAACACTTACCTTTACATTATTATAGATACTTTCCTTCATCACATCGATTTCATCAGAAAAACCTTCATTGAATGTAAAATTGTCCTTGATTTCAATCGCAAGAAGATAGATTTCTTTGGGAATATTCATCCCGTATATTTTAGAAATCTTAAGAGCAGAAATCAAATCTGTGGAATGAATACTGAATGGAATATGATTTGAAAAATCGTTTGTAAAATAAACGTTGACATCTCCGATCTCATTTCTTCCGGTTAATATTGAATCGATGAAAATGGCTCTATCGTAATCTACAATCTGGTCAACTAATCCAAAACCGGAATTTGATGTAGTTATCATTTCTACGTCTACGAAATCGCTTTTCAATTGATTCACAATGTAAATCCCGATTCCGTCATCGGTAAGAATATTGTTTCCGATACCCAGTATAATATTTTTCACAGTTGTTCTATTTTCAACTTCCCTAATTTTTGGATTTCATCGGTGAACCCATCTATGACCTGGGTGAATCTCTTACCTTCCGCTGCGGATATCCATTCTAATCTCAAGCGGTTTTTATCAATACCGAGGTCATTTATCATTTTTCTTAAAAGAGTAATCCTTTTTAGAGTTTTATAATTACCACTCTGGTAATGGCAATCACCGGGGTGGCATCCTCCAATCAGTACTCCATCGGCTCCATTTTTAAAGGCATTTAAAATATGCTCAGGGTCAACTCGACTCGAACACATTACTCTGATGCCGATGATATTTGGTTTATAAGTCATTCTTGATGTCCCGGCAAGGTCAGCACCGGCAGATGTACACCACTTACAGAAAAATGCGACTATTTTTGGTTCGAACATAGAATTCCTTTGAAATTTGATATTTGTTATTTGTGCCGAAGGCATCCCTTTGGGAAAACTTGAAATTTGAAATTTGATATCACTCGGATCATAAATTTTGTCTATTTTGTTTTGTTGATAAAAGCGTTAAGTTTTGGTCCTAATTCATTGATTATTTCAGTATATTCACTTTGCCTTGTGGGAGATATTATCTTAAGACGAAATAATTTTCTCAACCAGGTTTTTGTTTCTTCAAAAGAGCCACGTGAGTATCGATAAAATTTCTTTCTATCCAAGGGAGTAAATCTTCCGTAACCTTCCGCGATATTCGCCGCAATACTATCTGAAGATCCGATTATCTGGTATCCGATGGTTTTTTGGACTTTATCACTCCAGGTTTCAAAATCAAACCAAATCATATCCGATAAATTTTCAGCCAGATTGTACACATCAAGTTTATGAACAGTTTTCATTTTTTCAGTAGATTCTCTTTAGTCCAATTTCAAATTTCATTGATTATTTCAGTATATTCACTTTGCCTTGTGGGAGATATTATCTTACGACGAAATAATTTTCTCAACCAGGTTTTTGTTTCTTCAAAAGAGCCACGTG
>JAHIOG010000093.1 GCA_018895675.1 bacterium | reverse complement strand
TTGTTGAATTTACCAAATGGAGGATATGAAGTCCGGGATATTAAAGTAAAAGTGAGCATGCGGAATACAAAAGGTAATCCTTACCAATATGTGGTATTTACGTTCGACGATATAGGTTTGATTACTGATGTGCGTTTCGCAATGAATAATATTCACTATTTAGAAATTATTAAGGAAGGAGAACGACTTCAAGATTTCGCTTTCCGACAGCCGATAATTCAGTTTCTGGAGATATTCCGTACAGCTTACAATCGAAAGGACATTGAATTTCTGCGTAAAGTATATAGTAAAGACGCCTTAATAATAGTCGGAAAGGTTATAAAACAAGAGCCGAATTCACCAGACTTTCTTGATGGCTGCTACTTACCTCGAGAACAAATCAAATTCCTAAAACTTAGTAAAAAGGAATACATTGAACGACTCGGTAAAATATTTGTTTATAACGATTTTATAAAAGTTGTTTTTGAAGAGCTTATGGTAAATAAACACCCGAAATATCCGGAAATCTATGGAGTTACTTTAAAACAATATTGGAATAGTTCCCGCTATTCAGATGAGGGCTATCTCTTTTTAATGATGGACTTTAGAGATAAAAACAATCCGCTAATTCATGTGCGTTCCTGGCAGCCGGAAAAGTTTCCCGATGGTTCTGTGGTAAGCTTGGGCGATTTTGAAATAATTGAGTGAGTTTGAGAATTATGAAATTATCTAACATTGGCATTCTATTGTTTCTGATTACACTCGTTTTGCACGGTCAGGGTTTTGAGGACAACTTTGATTTTTATGAACACGCTAATAATCTGTTGAAAAATCTAAAACAGTGGCAAACCCAGGATTTTAAGGATTCAAAGCTAGAAGAAATTGACCTTAGCATTCATACTGTTTCTTCGGATACTTTTCGTTTAGATACGGAATTGCCGATTTATATGGGCATACTTACAACTAAACTGTCATTCCAATTCACTAAAAATCTCTCAAATATAGAGAATATCAAGTATATACCAAATATCGCCTATAGTGATAGCATGATAATTTTTGATGATTCGGTAAAAGTAAAGATCGTCGGAAAGCATGATTGTTCTGATTCTAGTATTCGTCTGTTCGGCGATAGGCTCTATTTATACCGCTCTCTTGGATTGCCGCAAGAATTTAGACCCGAGTATATAAAAGATAGTACAATTATCAAATTATTTTTTCATGCTCGCGATGTTGATTCTTTGATTTATAACTCCAGCGATAAATGGGTACAAACTATGAATAGACTTTCACAAAATAAAATTGTTTATGCCGGACCGACATCAGTGGTTGTTGCTGATGAAAGATTAAATGTTAATTTTTATATTCTTATCACTTCGCCGGAAGCTTTCGGTCATCATTTCTTTTTGATTTCCGAAACTTTGAATAGTGAAAATGGTGCTTATTTAACGAAGAAATTAATTGTAGATTTTTATCCTTATGTCAGAGTTGACAATCTTTTATCGCTTTATGGAGTTGATTCTTTAAAAGTGGACATAAAACCTTTTCCAATTAAAATAAATAGATAGGAGATGATATGAAGATAAAAGCAATAATACATGAAGCTGAAGAAGGAGGATATTGGGCTGAAATACCTTCCATACCCGGATGTGCTACTCAAGGTGATAGTTTTGAGGAGCTGCTTTCTAATATCTATGAAGCAATTGAAGCTTGCCTTTCAGTAGATATAGAAGAATATAGCATTACTGGAAAAGATCATGTTATGGAGATTGCTGTTTGAAACTTATTTCAGGAAAAGAATTTGCACCTTTATTAGAGAGTAAGGGCTGGGTAAAAAAGAGAATAAAAGGCAGTCATCATGTCTTCACAAAAATTGGAAATCCAGAGAGAATATCAGTGCCAATACATGGTAATAAACCTCTAAAAATCGGTTTACTTCGTCATTTCATGAAAATTGCGGATATAAAAGAAAATGAATTATAGCGCTTCGGTCGAAAAAAACCTGACAGGTGTAGAAAAATATAGATAGAAAGTAGAGAAATCATCTTATGAAATATTTCCTGATTCTATTCATTTTTGTATCAATACTCACCCTACCGATTTTCTCGCAAGAGCTGAAAGAGATTGATATAGAAACAGTTCCTGAAAGTGAATCTATGACTTTTATCATCCGTAACCCCAATGAAGCAATTCTTATTGTGCATTCAACCATACCGGATTTGAATTTTGAAAGTAGCAGATCAATAATTGGAGTTGATAATCCTGATCCGGGAGAATATCGTTTACATTTAGAGCCGGGCACACATATTATCACTTTTAAAGCGGATGGGTATCTACCCCAAAAAGAGCGTTATCATATTCCGATAAAAGAATATGAGGAAGTCCGGGTTAAACCAAAGAAACGAGTGATTCTCCAAACTGAAGAGACACAAGATATAACATTCCAGTTAAATATTTCAAATGCTATTCCGGTGATTGACGGTATTCAGGGACAACCGCAATTTGTTAAAACGATTGTTGTTCCACTGACAGAAGGAGAACACGATATTCAGTTTTTAGCATCGGGGTATAAACCATCGGATGTAAAAATTGTTAAAGTTAAAATGGGCGAACAGCAGGATATTCCAATTGATCTGCGTAGAGATACAGAAATATCTGTCAGTGAAATTCCTGAAATTCCCTATGAAACTGTTAGATTTCATTCGGAGCTACATTCAGTTGAACTTATTGTAGATGGCGTTAATAAGGGATA
>JAHIOG010000092.1 GCA_018895675.1 bacterium | reverse complement strand
TCGGATTAAAATATGTTTTTGACATGCGTGGATTCTGGGCCGATGAGCGAGTAGATGGTTGCTTGTGGCCCAAGGATGGATGGCTTTATCATATGGCGAAGGGACTTGAAAGCCGATTCCTGCTTGCTGCGGATAGAGTTGTATCACTAACTCAGGCGGCTGTTGAAGAAATGAGATGTTTCCCTTACCTTCAGGCAAGGATGCCAAAGTTTGAGGTGATCACTACCTGTACCGACCTCGACCTATTCAAGCCCGATGCGTCTGAACAGTCCACACAAAAAGACGACAGGCCTTTTACCCTGGGTTATGTAGGCACCGTAGGCGTTTGGTACCTGTTCGATGAAACGCTGCAATGCTTCAAGCTTCTGCGGCAGGTAATTCCAGATGCGCGACTGCATATCCTCAACCGGGGCGACCACGCCTATATCCGCGAGCAACCGGGAGCAAGTCGGGCGTATCGTGTCGGCGATGGGTCACCTTTTCGCGTATGCGAAGCATACCGGTGTCCGCTTCTGCACTATGGCCGAAGCGGCTCGGTTGATGCCACCCCCTTGAGTTCCTTTATGGCAAATTGAACTGACACTGAGAAACCCGCAGACTAATCCAACTTATAGTGAGGAGTATATATGAATATTTCTTATAATAAAAAAATGCTGTCGCGTATTTCCTTGATAATCGCAGCAGGAATAATTGTCAGAGTTATCATAAGTATGCTCTTTGACTTCAATCATGACTTTGAAGGCGGTGATAGCGGATACTATCTTGAGGTTGGAAAAAATATTATAAATTATGGCATACATGGATGCGGAGAACCGCCAACACCAGAATATTTCAGAGGTCCCCTCTACTCTTTCTTTGCTGGATTAATAGATAATATATTTGGTCATAATGTATACGCATTTTTTGCCATTCAAAGCGCAATATCGCTTTCTGGCGCACTACTGACGTATGTTTTCTTAAGAAAACACAATGAGCAATTAGCATTTGTCAGTAGTTTGTTGATTGCCTTATCCCCATTTGAAGCGCTAAGCAATGGCAGAGTCCTTAGCGAAAACACCGTCAATATATTTATATTGATGTCGTTCCTGATACTTTTATTTTCCAACTATAGATATAGATTTATTATTTCCGGGATATTGCTTGGCCTGGTTTTATTATCTCGCGATGTTTATCTTCTCCTGCCCATATTTACCGTACTCTTTCTTATTGTTCTACACAAAAAATTTGAAAGAGGATACCTCATATATTTATTAGCCATAATAATCACCATCTCCCCATGGGTAATGCGAAATTACAACTTACAGGATAGTGGTCTATTCATCAGTAAAGGAATTTTTTGGCCAGTCTTATGGTCAGGCACATGGGCAAGAAATCCGATGGATGCGGTATTACCTGATCGGGCTTTCCCGGTTGGAGCTTCCGAAGAGAAAAAAAGGGGAATTACTGAACATTGGTTTGCCATGGATGAGTTATACATGAAAAATCTTTTTATAGAAAAAATCAAATCCGAGCCTTTTGATGTTTTGAAAACATGGATTATCAGGTCCCCAAGACTCTGGTTTGGAACCAGAAGTGATCTGAATACAATGCGTGCTGAGCGAGGGTCAACAACATGGCTATTGCTTAAAATAAGCTTTTTCGCCTTAAATACAATAATAATACTAACAGGAATATTGGGAATAGTGTCTTCCTATAAAAATTGCAAAAGAATATTCTTGTTCTCAATTCCTATAATATACACACTCATTATATATTTCCCGCTGCGTAATTTTGAAACAAGATACTCGCTGCCAGTCTATCCTTTTATTATAATTTTCTCAGTTTACTTTATCATGAAAATCATAAAAGCAAAACTCATTCGCACATAAATAAAGGGATACCTAATTGATCTTAAATAACAGCAAGTTACGGGATGCATGATGGGTAAATTAAAATGTGAGGTAGGGCATGAAAAAAGAACAGAGTATTACAAGTAAATCTATAGATGATTGGTCATGGTTTAAAGGTTATTTCCGTTCAAGCCATGATAACTGGGATGGAGTAACACATTTAAGAAACTTCCATGAACTTAATTTGCGTGATGCTGCTATTTTCACTCTTGGAGACATATCCAAAAAGAGATTTTGCTCAAAAACTACTCGGTAGACCAAGAAGGATCAATAAAGATGTCGGTGTTGTATATTTCCTATGATGGCATTTTGGAGCCCATAGGACGGTCTCAGGTATTGAGTTACTTGGAACGCCTATCGACATACCATCAGATATTTTTAATTACCTTTGAGAAGGAGTGTGATTGGGCAGAAACTAAGAAGCGTGGTGAGTTGGAATCAAGGGTTAAGGAATCTGGGATCCGTTGGATTT
>JAHIOG010000091.1 GCA_018895675.1 bacterium | reverse complement strand
CAGAGCGGCTTCAATAATAGCGCGGGCTTGCATCTCGGTAATTTCCGGATAGGTGTTGCCGAGACGACAACCACGATGACCGAGCATAGGATTGAATTCCGCCAGAGAATCAACTTTATTTTTAATCTCTTCGACTGAAATGCCCATCTCCTCAGCCATTTCTTTCTGATTGGCTTCTTCATGGGGCACAAACTCATGCAGCGGCGGATCGAGTAACCGAATGGTTACCGGCAATCCGTTCATGGCTTCGAAGATACCTTCAAAATCGCCTCTCTGAATTGGTAACAGTTTTTCCAGCGCTTTACGACGACCGGTTTCATCTTCGGCGAGAATCATTTCCCAGACAGCTTTGATTCTATCGCCTTCGAAAAACATATGCTCAGTACGAGTAAGACCAATACCCTTAGCGCCAAAATCTCTCGCAACTTTGGAATCATGAGGCGTATCGGCATTGGTGCGCACAAGCATTCTGGTATATTTTTCACAGAGGTCCATGAGTTTCCCGAAATCTCCGCTGAGTTCCGGATCCACGGTTTCAACTTTGCCTTCCAGCACCTCACCGGAGGAACCGTTAAGCGAAATCCAGTCGCCTTCTTTATATTTAACGCCGTCTGATGTCATTGTGCGCCCCTTGTAATCTATTTTAATTGAACCGGCGCCGGAGACACAGCATTTACCCATGCCGCGTGCAACGACGGCAGCGTGGGAGGTCATACCGCCGCGGGCAGTAAGAATACCATTAGCGGCGTTCATTCCGGCTAAATCTTCAGGAGAGGTTTCGATACGGACTAATATAACTTGTTCGCCTCTGTCTGCCCACTCCTGGGCTTCATCGGCAAAGAAAACTATTTTACCGGTGGCGGCGCCCGGAGAAGCCGGGAGACCTTTGGCGATGACTTTAGCTTTGTCCAGCGCATCGGCATCAAAAACCGGATGGAGAAGTTCATCGAGTCTATTAGGTTCTACGGACATAACCGCGGTTTTTTCGTCGATCATGCCCTGTTCCAGCATCTCCATGGCAATGCGAACCATGGCGGCGCCGGTACGTTTCCCGCTACGGGTCTGCAATAGCCAGAGTCTGCCGTCCTGGACTGTAAATTCCAGGTCCTGTATATCTTTATAATGATTTTCCAGTTTGGTTTCAATGTCCATCAGCTGTTTGAAAACCACCGGCATGGTTTCTTCTAATGAAGGATATTTTTCTTTTCTTTCTTCTTCTGTGATAGTGGCAAGTTTTGCCCAGCGTTTGGAGCCTTCCAGCGTGATCTCCTGAGGTGTGCGGATACCCGCCACCACATCTTCGCCCTGGGCATTGATCAAATATTCACCGTTAAAAATATCTTCGCCGGTTCCGGCGTCACGGGTAAAGGCAACACCGGTGGCGGAATTTTCGCCCATGTTTCCATAGACCATAGCCTGAACGTTTACCGCCGTTCCCCAATCGCCTGGAATACCATTTAACTTCCTGTACACGATCGCGCGCTCATTATTCCAGCTGCCGAATACAGCGTTGACAGCGCCCCTTAGCTGATCCCAGGGACTTTCCGGGAAATCGTGTCCGGTCACATTCTTGACGGCTTCTTTAAAACGTGCAACCAATTCTTTTAAATCATCGACAGAAAGATCGTTGTCGTTTTCTATGCCTTTTTCCTCTTTGATATTTTCAATAATTTCTTCAAACGGATCAATATCTTCCTTGCTTTCCGGTTTCATACCAAGCACTACGTCACCGTACATCTGAACGAAACGTCGGTAAGAATCCCAGGCAAATCTTGCGTTGCCGGATTTTTTTGCCAGTCCGGCAACGGCGTCATCATTTAAACCCAGGTTTAAAACAGTATCCATCATACCGGGCATAGAAGCGCGGGCGCCCGATCGTACGGAAACCAGCAGTGGATTTTCATGATCACCAAATTTGGCGCCCATAATATTTTCAATATGTTTCACGCCAGCTTCGACTTCTGCCTTAGTCATCGCGACGGCTTTGTCTTGACCTTCATTTGAATAAATAGCACAAACTTCCGTGGTAATCGTAAATCCGGCGGGAACCGGAACCCCGATTAAATTCATTTCAGCAAGATTAGCGCCTTTGCCTCCCAACAGATTTTTGTCGGAAGCTTTTCCTTCGGCTTTTCCCGCACCAAACAGATATACATATTTAGACATAAGAACCTCTTTTTTTTATCAACTATCAAATTTAACAGCACGAATGTTATTACATTTTACGGGAATTAACAAGTATTTGCTTGCAAACGGACGGCTTCACAAAATACAATATGCGGTTAATAGAATATCGATTTATTTGATTAAAATTAGGAAACTACTCAGCCGCAAACATGTCAGGTTTTAAAAATTTCCTTTTGGCAATAGGATTTTACTCTGTAGCCTTTCCACATCACAACCCCGAAACAAAAACATTAACCACTCAATTTATTGAGTGGATTTGATGCTCCCAGCAATACAAGCCGAATTTATTCGGTGAGCGCCCCGACTAAAGTCGGGACAACAGGTAGAAGCCATTCTATCCCATCGAATAAATTCGATGGTTAATGTTTTTCTGCAACCGAGTTAAGTACCGTTCCGCAGCACCCGGCAGCCGCCGGGCGGAGAGCCCCGGAACGAGAATATAACTTGCTCACTTTATATGGCTGAGTTACAAAATTAGTAGTAATACCAGATAGTTCGGTAATCATCGACGTTCTCGCTGCGGCGCTGCAGCATCTTCAGGTAATCAAATATTGATACATCGGTATGATTATAAGTTGGAACCAGCATGATATTTTTTTCCCATGGTAAAAATTCATACACGCGCCGCCCGTCCGGGAGAATTGTTACTATTTGGTGATCTTGCCCCGCTCTCAGGTGATTCTTTCCCAGGCGAGGCACATTAAAAACAGCTTCATCCGTACGGTCAAGTCCGGGAATCAACCGCGCTTCTTCCTTGCGTTCCTGAATTAGCCGGGCAATCGGCACCCGGTAATCCCTGGTTTCGTCTTTCCCTTTGGCATTAAATGTATAATACGGATCCACACCGGCAAGCCGGAGCAATCTGCGCAGAGCTACCAGCTCGAATCTTCGGCTATTTTCGAAAGTAAAAACTGCCTGGTTATAGACTCCCACACCCTTTTTTCTGATCTTTTCTATCGCTTTTACTGTCTCCGGTGTGATTTCCCAGACATGCTCAAAATGGGTGACGATAGCAACTT
>JAHIOG010000090.1 GCA_018895675.1 bacterium | reverse complement strand
GGACGTTCAATTTACCTCAAGCAGTAGCTGCGGAAAAGTCCACAAGAGAATATCAACCAAGCGCTTTGATGGTGGTGGAGAGTAAAGACATATGCTCAATCATTGCCTCTAAGAGGCTTTTTCGGATTACAACACAAACAAAGGTGTTTGGCCCCAATGGTAAAGAGATAACCATCCGCGACCTTCCGGTACCTTGTGAAGCAAAGGTCCAATATGAACCTCTGCAATATGACGATCCAACAGCACTGAAAATCGTAGTCAAAAACATATTTCCGGGTGCAAGCACAGACTGGTCAACGCCTTTGCCGGAGTAGCTAAAACAGATCATTCTGCAAGAAAAGGAGCGCTCAAAAAATACAAAGGCAGGGTCAGAAATCAACCTGTCTCTTTTTAAAGAATTGCATGGATTGTATGTGAGAGGCGTAGTGTAAAATTGGGCTTGCTCAGGCTGTTGTCCTGAGTTCCATAAACCTTCAAGGAGAATTAAAATTAATCTTAATTAAATGACAAAACCACTAATCTTCTTGAGCAGTGTTCTTTTTGTCATTTCCTTCAGTGCATTTAACGGGGATATTCAAATAGGATGGAGGAGAATTGATGAAAGCACTGGAGTTTATAGAAATATTTTCAGAAGATAGTTATAGAAGCGATTACACTAATGCGAAAGCTGAAGGCACATGTATATTATGTGGAATGCTGGAGAAAGAGTTCCGAAATCCCTCTGCAAGATTAAAATGCCATGTATCGGCGCTGTGTCAAGATTGTCAAGACAGCTACTTCATGTGAATTAAAGGCATCTGAATAAAATAACTGGAGATCTTTGGTCTGATGAGCAAATTAGGTGATGATAGAAATTGTAGGCAGTAGAAGGCATTTTAACCTTAGAGTCACTTCCAAAGATCAATTCGAAAAAGAAACCCGGTCCATTAATCATGAAGTTCCAAAAAGTTTTTTTAAGAAAGGACGTTACGGCTGTAATCCAATGTTCAAGCTGTAGAAAGACAAAGGTCGTTTCAGCCATAAAACTTATAGGTAAACACAGGTTTAAAGTAAAATGCTCCTGTGGATCGGTCTTTGGCGTAGAGCTTGACTTTAGACAAACATATCGGAAAAAAGCCGACCTTGATGGATATGTGGTGAAGCTTTTTAGTGAGAAAAGACAGCCTCAATTGTTGTATGAAAGCAAGACCACAGATTCCAAACCACTCAATTGCAAGATAACTAATATCTCCAGAAACGGCATAACTTTGACCACAGTCGACAAGTATGGGATCGGGAATGGAGATGATATAAAGGTGAAATTTACCCTCGACAATTCAGCATCCACTGAAATTGAAAAAAAAGCCCGTGTAAAATGGGTGAAAGATAATTACATGGGCTGTGAATTCTTTGATACATTTAAGCATGACGTAACACTGGCGTTTTATTTTCTGTAACAGATCGAATAACCTTATGCATGCCTATTTTTTCGATATTCCTTCGGAGTAAATACGTTCCATGGAAATACAGAAAGTCTATGTGAGACATGACGGTACAACAGTTGTCAAATGTCACAACTGTGGAACTACCAAAACTGTCGATGCTGCAAAGCTGAAGAAACGTGGAAAACCACTTAAGTTGAGGTGCTCGTGCCAAGCGGTTTTTCAGATTTTTTTTGAATTTAGAGGTGCTTACCGCAAAAAGTGCAGTCTCGATGGGTATTATACCAAGCTTCCCGTAATGAACGAATGGCTTAAGATGCGTATAGATAGTATTTCCATGACAGGTGTCGGGTTCACCACACTCAACAGGGACGATCTCAGAAAAAATGACAGACTTATGATGAAAATATTCTTAGATGACAGGGAAAAATCAAAAATCGAAAAAAGGGCTGTTGTTAAGTGGGTACAGGGCAGAGATATAGGTTCTAGCTTCGTCGAAACAGATAAATACGATAAGATCTTGGGATTTTACTTAATGCCTTAAGTCAGGTCAAAGTTCTTTATCCCCGATTTACTGGGTATGAGGCCGTGAAATTCCTGTATCTTAACTAACAACGCTTCTACCGCAAAATACTCCTTAACGCAAGCATTGCTCCGGCGACCAATTTTTCTTTAATCGCTTAGCCCCATCTCCATATGGTGTGTAGAGATGGCTTGGTTGAGGATTTCATGATTCTGTTTAGTGATAGCCGGCTAATATCTTTTAGCAAGTTATGGGATTTTTAAGTTGGCTCAAAAGTTGTGATATCTTACTCTGAACCATGGACTTTCAAGTGAAGTTTTAACTCAACTCCTGATTCTTT
>JAHIOG010000089.1 GCA_018895675.1 bacterium | reverse complement strand
CGGAAACGTATCAACCTTCACCCAGAGCACATCATCTTTTTTTTTACAGGTTATTTTATGTCCGGTCTTAACAACAATACGGTTTATCTCTACCAAAAGCTCTTCCACCTAAACATCGGTTTTCAATAAGCATCGCTAATTTCAGAGTCAATTTGTCGTCCTTATTGATAGAAAACGTTCCACTCGGACCCCCGAGATAAAAACAATCACTTTTGTTCTCCATATGAAAGCCTCCTCTCGATGAAAAATACAAATCACTATACAATAATAATATAAGAAAGGCTTTTCCCATAGGGATCTCTTCGAGGCAATATGTCTTTGATATGATCAAAAAGATTCTCGGCGAGGAGTATGCCTGGTGTCCTGTCGTCGGTAATCATGAAGCGGAAACTCCGGAAGATATGGCATGGTTGCGAGATTTGGGTAGCGGCGACATTCCCAACCTTATTCGTAGAGGACCGGAAAACGGCGAAGAGACAACGTATTCATTTGATTTTAAGAATTCCCACTTTGTTGTGCTCAATCTGTATTATGATGGTAAATCCGATATAGGGACAGACGGAGATATTAGCAAGCCTCTCTATAACTGGCTGAAAAACGACTTGGCGGCAAATAAAAAACCATTCGTTTTTGTGTTTGGTCATGAACCCATTGTATCTATCCCTGACTTTGATAACGGTCGGCATCGACATAAAGGAGATAATCTGGATGCACACCCGGAAAATAGTCAGCGTTTCCAGGAGCTCCTGCGCAAATACGGAGTTATGGCTTACATTTGTGGTCATACTCATAATTTTTCCTTCGCAAAAATCAATGGTTTATGGCAAATCGATGCAGGGCATTGCCGAGGAATTGCAGAGACCGGAGCGCGAAGTACTTTTCTCAAAATCATGGTTGGGAAAAACAGTTGCCAGGTTGAAGTCTATCGAGACGACAGTAAGGGGGGAAAATACACTTTGACTAATACGATTATGCAGGATTGAACTGATACTTTATCCGTTAGGAAAAAATGGTTAGTAGATTTAAATAATTCCGAAATATTTTCCTTCCCTCTGGCTTTTCGCTCCGACGGTTGGACGCGAAAACTTTCGCAAAGTTCATTCCAGTTATATCTGAAGTAGTATAGCATCCGAAAAATTGTATAAAGTATCTTTGCGAAAGGTATTTTTCCCAACACTCCATCGCTCCGGCTAATCTTGCGTCTTGAATCCTGATACTTGATTCCGAAGCACGTATTTACTGGTGTTTTTGGGTTTGATATTATCTGGCAAAACGGTACATTTATTATTATTTTAGATGGAAACAATGATAGAACACGACTGGAAACCGGTAATAGAAAAACTGAAAGCAAGCCGAAAGGCGCTGCTTACAACGCATGTCAATCCGGATGGCGACGGTCTCGGCTCTGAAATGGCGATGTACTATTGTCTCGGGAAAATGGATATTGAAGTTGAAATTATTAACGATTCAGCCTTACCGGATGAATACTCATTTCTCGATCCTCAAAATATTATCAGACAGTACGATCGTGAAAGAGACCGGGGCAGATTGAATCAATTCGATCTGATTTTTACATTAGATATCGGTGGTGTTGCTCGATTAGGTAAATTAGGCGAGGATCTGGCATTACTGAATATTCCGACTATCTGTATTGATCATCACCCGGAGAACCATATCAGCTGCAGTTACAAAATTGTTGATGAAAAATCGCCAGCCACAGCTTGTCTTATCTATGAACTGATGAAACAGATGAATCCCGAAGTAATAGATACGAAGATCGCGGAGGCTTTGTACGTTGGACTTATGACAGATACCGGTTCATTTCGATTTGAAAATACGACTGCAAAAGCAATGGAAATCGCAGCAGAACTCATTCGTTTGGGAGTCAAGCCAACCGAAATTTTCAGTAATGTCTATGAAAATTATACCCGTCAGCGCATGAAATTATTAGGCGCCACGTTACAGAAGGTTCAATATGAATTCGAGGGCAAATTAGCCTGGTTTACAGTTTTGGGCAGCGATGTTCGGGAAGCCGGCGCGACTTTGGATGAAGTTGGTGGATTTACGGATTTCGTGCGATCGATAAAAGGCGTCGAAGTCGCTATTATGTTTCTCGAAGTTCGTAAGAACAGAGTTCGGGTCAATTTCCGGTCGCAAGGAAGAGTAATTATAAACGAGATAGCCCGGAAATTTGGCGGCGGCGGGCATTTTTTTGCCGCGGGTATTTCGCTAAATGATACATTGGAAGAAGCAGTTGATAAGATTCTACCGGAAGTGCGTAAAGCAGTCCGGAAATTGTCATTAAACCAGGAGTAATGACGTGAGTGTAAGACCGGATTGGTGGATTGAAAAAATGTGCGAAAAATACAGAATGATCGAACCATTTGAAAAAGGGCAGGTCAGCAAGGGCGTCATTTCGTTTGGAATATCGGCGTATGGCTATGATATGCGGATCGCT
>JAHIOG010000088.1 GCA_018895675.1 bacterium | reverse complement strand
TATTGTATCGTATTCGGGATAATTCTGCATAAACACCATGCCATCCAGAATCGAGTTTGTGTCCAGCTCCTCATCAAATGTAAGATTTATGATCGGAAACAGCTCAATATTTGTGGCATTCAGTCCCGGATACATTCGTACAATCCGGGGCGCAGCCATATCTTCGGGACCGGTTTTAAAGAAAAAGCTATAGGCGTCTCCGCCGGTTCCATCGCCATTACCATCGAACTGATGACCAAATATATCCTGCGCAGTGCCGGCAATCGTGATAGTGTATTCACTGAGAAAATCCAGGCTATCCAACCTGATCTCTAATTTTAATCCGTCATTAAGCCATGTGAAATTCAACGGTTCTTCAGGATAAATGGAAATCGCAGTGCCGGTCAAAGTTGTGTTCATCGGGCGGCTGAACTGAATCACAATCGGATCCCAGGCCGGGAAACTGGTGTCTCCATCGGCAGGAACGGTTGATACCACAATGGGAGGAATTTTTGAAAAGATTCTGAAATCTTTAAAATTGTAGAAACTGCTTTCAATTGTTACCCGGGCAGTATCGGGATAAAAGCCCTCCGCTGCTACGATAATTTCGTAATCTCCGGCATTCAGACTATCAAAAAGGAAATAGCCATTATTGTTTGCATCACCCTGGTAAATTTTACCGCCGGGATTCAATGTAACGGTAATATTGTTCACCGGTTTATAGGCATCGCTGGTTCCATTCAGGCTGAAATAACTTACTTTTTCAAAAGAATCACGCACAATACCGGCTAAGTTGCGAGTAGGAAAATCTCCTGCATTGTTCAACATTACAAAAGATCTGGCAATAGCCCAGGCTTCGCTTTTATGGTAATCCGGATTCTTAAGCCGCCAGGTTTCCGGAGGATAATCATGAAACGATCCCTCGGACAATACACCGGGCACCACGAGTGTTCTGAATACCCCAAGATATGGTCTGCCGGTCCCGTAAAAGCTCCAATCTCCGCGAACGCTCTTGCCTGTCGTTCGATTAGCGGTATAAAGCTGACTGGCCATCTGATTAGCAAGGTCTAATTCTATTGGACAGGAGGGGTAGCCGTCGAGACCATTAATGCGTGGATCATTATCCGGTCCGGGAAAAAGCATCAGGGTAGAATTCCGCTCTCCATTCCAGCCGTTACTGTGAATCGACTGGAAGAAATCAACATTGTTCTGATTGGCAATTTCGGCTCGTTGTGATAGCGATGGATCATCATTAACATCATGGTCATTACCATATCGTGTCAAAACTATTGTCGCACCCAAATTTTCCAGAATATCACGAAGATACTGGGCTTTTGACCAATTAGATTCCGATTCCCAGAAATCTGCAAATACCATATGGCGATCATCGGATTCGTGTCCGCCATGACCGGGATCAATGCAAATTTTTACGTCGCTTAAATTCTGGGCAAAAACAATAGAAAGCAAAATAATAAACACAAGAACAATATGTTGAATATATTTCATTACTTAACCTCAGTCTATAATTTCAATGTTCACGTACGCAATTTTACCATCAAATGTATCAAATACAATTTTATCCATAGCGGGAGACCAGTCCGGAAACATTTCGACAGAATCATCTGTTTGGGTTAGCTGAAACCGCAATTTCCCGTCACCGGATGCTATCCAAATGTCCGAAGCAATCATCGTATGCCCGTCATCTTCATCGACCATATAGACGATCCACTTTCCATCGGGGGACCATTTGGGCGCATTGGCTATGCCCAGCTGCACCTGAACCTTTCCTTCGAGATCGGTGATAAAAGTACCGGCGCCAGCCAGCGTAAACAGCATCCGCGTTTTATCCGGGGACAGCGAAAGCCAGATATAATTACCGTCACCCAGGGGAGCAAATTCCTTGCGTTCGCCATTTTTATAGAGCACAATTTTTTGCCCATCCACATAGGCAAAGGTTTCATCGAGACTACTGGATTGAACGGATTCTTTACGGTTCATGTTGTAGGCTTTGATATCTTTGTCCTGGTGGTAGATAATCGATTCATTTTCCAGGCGGGTCGCCGGAGATAAAAAGCGGACATTTTTGACAATATAATCAAGCTTTTTAGCGCCAATCGTCTGAATTGCCATTGAGGAATATTTCTTCATTCCCCGGTATTCATCCACCCGAAAAATGATCCGGCGACCGTCTCTGGTAAACACCGGTTCATAGCCTGCTCCGGGATGATCATTCAACTGCATGATCGATTTGTCGGACAGATCATACAGCCAGAGTCCGCGGAAACCGCTTTGGGTAAAAAGAATTTTGGAACCATCGGGACTGAACTGCGGCGATGTAAAATCCCTGTTC
>JAHIOG010000087.1 GCA_018895675.1 bacterium | reverse complement strand
TCCGAGCGGGTATGTTTGGAACTTTTTGCCATTTCCCGCCAGATACTTAATTGCGGCTCGGTTTTGCTCCTGATCGTCTCAAGCAATTCTTCTGGTATCTCAATAGCGGTAACCCGGACTTTTTCCGGTTTAATTTCTTCAATAAATTCTTTCTGAAAATTTATCAGTTCAATAATTGCTTTTTGTCCAAATTCCAGAGCGCCGACTAAAACATCCTCGGATATCTCTTTGGATTCTCCTTCGACCATAATGATCGACTCTTCACTTCCAGCCACTACGATTTCCAGATCAGATTTGTCCATCTGTGACATAGTCGGATTCAGGACGTACTCACCGTCAATTCTGCCGACGCGTACACCCGCAATTGGCCCCAAAAAGGGAATCTTCGATATACTTAACGCAATTGAAGCCCCTGTAATTCCTAAAATATCTCCCGGATTTTCCTGATCGCCGGAAATTACAGTAGCAAAGATCTGGGTGTCACTGAAGAAACCTTCAGCAAACAAAGGACGGATCGGTCGATCGATTAATCGAGAGGTGAGAATCTCCTTCTCACTGGGACGTCCTTCTCTTTTGAAAAAACCACCGGGAATTTTACCGGCAGCGTAAGTACGTTCACGGTATTCAACCTGCAATGGAAAAAAATCCTGGTTCATCGGTTTTAACAAATTGGAAACTGCGGTAACCAGAATCATTGTGTCACCGTATCGAACAGTTACAGACCCATGCGCCTGTTTCGCCATTCGACCTGTTTCAATAACAAATTCTCTTCCCCCAAGGGTTATCTGTTTACGAATCAATGTAATCTCCTGTCTTTTACTTGCGAATATTCAATTCGCCGATTAATTTTTTGTATGCCTCTTCATCTCTTTTACGAAGATAGGCTATGAGATGTTTTCTGCGACTAACAAGTTTTAATAAACCGCGCCGGGAACTATGATCTTTTTTATGTTCCAGAAAATGCGCATTCAGTGATTTAATGCGTTCGGTTAATAAGGCAATTTGTGCCTCTATAGAACCGGTGTTGATTGCATCTTTTCCGTATTTTTCTATCAACTCTTGTTTGACTTCTTTTGCTAATGACATTTAGTCAATCCTCCTTTTCATTGGTCTTATTTTTAATTTTTTTTAAACATTCTTTCTCATCCAAAATCATTTGGTTTTTTAATCCTTCCATTGTATCAAATTTAATTTCATCTCTTAAACGTTCCAGGAAATCCACTTCGATTTCCGCACCGTACAAATCCGTTTGGGCAGTATTTATTAAATATACTTCGATAACACGGTCATGTTCATTAAATGTCTCCCGTATGCCAATGTTGCAGATGCCAAAAAAGTGTTGTTCATTCACCTGTACTTTTGACAGGTATACCCCGTCTAACGGGATCATCTTATCAGGATTGGCTATTTCAATATTTGCTGTAGGGAATCCCAGACTTCTACCTCTTCCTGCCCCATGCACGACATAACCGGAAATTCCGTAATCTCTGCCAAGTAATCGTGCGGCTTTTTCCACCTGACCTTCTTCGAGCAACGATCGAATTAACGAGGACCGTACCGGTTCATTATTCAGCAATATCGGTGCTACGGTTTCAACGGAAAATCCATATTTTTGCCCTAATTGGATAAGCTGCCCGGTTCGCCCACCGCGATCTTTACCAAAATGATAATCGTACCCGACAATTACTTTTTTTACATCAATTAGATTAACAAGCACCTTTTCGACAAATGCTTCACTGCCGGTATTTAACAAGGTTTTATCTACTTTCAGGAAAAGAGTTGCATCGAGTTCAGTATCTTCCAAAAGTTTCAATTTTTCTTTCGGTGTTGTTAATAGGGGAACGGAATTCCCGGATTGATTCAATATTTTGCGGGGATGTGGATCAAACGTAATAGCCATAGAACCGGTTTGTTCCTGAACCGCAGAATTAATGACCCGCTGGATAATCTCCATATGGGCAAGATGGAGTCCGTCAAATACACCCAGTGTCACAACCGCTCCTTTGAAATTTTTTGGCAATGCATCAAGACCGAAAAACACCTGCATAGTTATAAAATTTATACCCCTGTTAATGCTAAATTTGAAATAGCACTCTGCAAATTTTCAACAGGGATAGCATCGTTTATCTTATATTCTCCAATTCTCGTCCTTTTCAAGGAGGTCAGAAAGCCACATGTTCCTATGGCTCTGGCGATGTCTTCACCCAAAACGCGAATATACGTTCCGCTTGAGCTGGTAACGTTTATTCTCATCGAACACTTATCGATCATATTCAAAGTAAGATCGGATATAAAAACCGTTATTGGCTTCAGAATCACTTTCTGTCCTTTCCGAGCGTATTTATATGCTGGTTTCCCATTGATTTTTTTTGCGGAAAAAGCCGGTGGCACTTGAGTTATTTCTCCTGAAAATTGACTTTCCAGATTCCTTAATACAGATTCATTTATTTCGGGAACTGCGGCAGTTTCTGTAATACCGGATGTATTATCGCCGGTAGCCGATGCCGATCCCAGCCTCAGAATGGCTTCATAACTCTTCCGGTACTTTAACAGTTCTGTCATCCGTTTTGTCGCTTTTCCAATTAGAATCAGTAAAACTCCCTCCGCAAAGGGATCCAATGTTCCCCCATGCCCGACTTTTATTCCAGGAAGAATCTGCTTCACTTTTCGAACGACATCATAGGAACTTAAATTCACCGGTTTATAGACATTCAGTATGAACTCAATCGGATTCTGAAATGTCATCTTCCTCATCTTTATGAATAGATTGAATTAAACGCTCAATATTATCTACATAGATCATTGAATCATCTTCGAAGAACAGCAATTTAGGGACATATTTCAATGTAATCCGATTACCTAAAAGCCCCCGGATATAGGAAGCCTTTTTAATGATATTTTTCAATATTCGTAGCCGCTGTGCCGGATCTTCATTGTAAATACTTAAATATATTTTTGCCTGCAGCAAATCACTGCTACAGCGCACATTTGTGACAGTTATCAGGCTGGATCCTTGACTGGGTAAATCCTTTATAAAAATCTCCCCGACAATTCTTTTTATTTCATCGGAAACCCGTCGTTTTCGATAATCAATCATCAGAATAGTTCGACCTTTCTATCTACTATCCGGATTCCTATCTGCTGCTCAAGAAAATCTTCGACTCTTTTCAATACCTGATGAACGATTTTTCCATCATCACTGATAGTGACAAGCCCAAGCAGAGTTCTTCCCCACTGATCGCCATATTTCAGATCGGCAATTGACACGTTAAATTTATTTCTCACCAGGTTTTTAATCCGGCTTAATACCGATCGTTTTTCTTTCAGTGAGTGTGTTTCAAGCAACAAAATTTCTACCTGTAATAATCCGATTGTCATTAATGGAAAGACCTATCAATTACTCCAATTTCCGTTTAACTGACTTTACTTCGAAGACATCGATTAGATCACCCGTTTCATATTTTGTATAGCCCACAACCGCAATACCGCATTCGTAGCCTTCCTGCACTTCCCTTACATCGTCTTTAAAACGTCTTAACGAAGATATCGAGCCTTCATACACTACTTCATCATTTCGTCTGATTCGAGCCATTGCATTGCGATGAACTTTTCCTTCTTTTACATATGATCCGGCAATAAATCCTATTTTGGGAATTTTAAATACTTCCCGAACTTCTACTACTCCAAGATGCTCTTCGATCTTTTCAGGACTGAGCAATCCTTCCAGCGCCGCTTTGATATCGTCAGCCAGTTCATAAATAACACTATAATAGCGAATCTCAATATTTTCCATTTTGGCGAGTTCTTTGACTTTCGGATTAGCGGAAACGTTAAATCCAACTATTACCGCTCCGGAAGCTTTTGCGAGTAAAACATCGGTTTCTGAAATCTGTCCGGCAGCTTTATGTTTAACGCTGACGGCAACCTCTTCATTGCCCAGTTGGCTGATTGTCTCACCAATTGCCTCAACCGAACCATCAACATCACATTTCAGGATCACATTCAGTTGTTTAATTTTTCCTTCAGCAATCTGCTGTGAAATTGTGTCCAGTGTCCATTCCTTGGTCTGACGGAACTGTTGTTCTCTTTGAATTTTTTTACGCTCGGAAGCAATTTTTTTTGCTTCTCTTTCATCTTCAACGATGGCAAAAATATCCGCCAGGCGCGGCAACACATCAAATCCAACTATAACAGCAGGATCGGATGGCTCTACTTTTTTTAATCGTCGTCCCCGCTCATCATAAATAGCACGAATACGTCCGCATGCCGGACCGCAGACAAATGGATCACCGATACTTGCAGAACCTTTCTGAATCAAAATTGTTGCCATAGGACCGTGTCGTTTATCCACTTTTGATTCAATGACAGTTCCTTTTGCCATAGTATCAAAATTTGCCTTCAGTTCCAACATCTCTGCTTCAAGCAAAAGCAGATCGAGTAGATGGTCAATACCTTCGCCAGTTTTAGCAGATATTTCTGCAACCTGAACCGATCCGCCCCAATCTTCAACTAAAACATTATGCTCGGACAATCCTCGTTTAACTTTTTCAATATTAATTTCGGGCTTATCTATCTTATTTATAGCGATTACAAGAGGAACATCCGCTGCTTTGGCATGGTTGATAGCTTCAACAGTTCGGGGCATCACGCCATCGTCGGCTGCCACTACTAATACGACCATATCGGTTACTTGCGCTCCACGCGCCCGCATAGCCGTAAAGGCTTCGTGACCGGGTGTATCCAGAAATGTTATCTGTTTTTTATTTTCCAGAATAACTTTATAGGCGCCAATATGTTGGGTAATACCACCGGATTCACCGGCGACAACATTGGTATTGCGGATATAATCCAGTAAAGAAGTCTTTCCATGATCAACGTGCCCCATAATCGCCACGACAGGCGGTCTTGGAACGGCATTTTTCAGATCTTCTTCAGTCTCTTCAATTTTCAGAATTTCTTCACCGTACTGTTCCACCTGTTCGGCTTCATATTCAAATTCATCGGCGATTAAGGTGATTGTATCGAAATCAAGACGCTGGTTAATTGTGACAAACATTCCAAGTTGGATACATTTAGAGATCACGTCTGCAGGATCAACATCCATTAATGTTGCCATCGTTTCGACAGTTGCGAATTCACTAATCCTGATTTTTTGTGTTTTTTGCTGTTCTTCCTCTTTAGGCACATCCTGTTTTTTATATTTTTTTCGAGTGATCTTTTCATCCATTTTCGCCATAGTACGACGGATGGAATCTTCCACTTTTCGTTCATCAATATTGGTCAGGGGTTTGCCTTTTTTACCCTTTTTCTTTTTATCATCTTCCGTCGGACGCCGCTTTCCACTCTTTTGATCTAATCGGGATTCTATATCAGAGATGGTAATACGCCGGAGTTTACGTTTTTCCTTTTTCTTTTTCTTCCGATCTTTTTCACCGTCTTCAATACTCTGTTTTTCAGATGGGGTTTCGGTGATCGGCTTACCGGAAGCAACTCCAGGTGTCACATCCGTGATTTTAGCGGAGCCTCTAGCATCCTTAAGTAAGAAATCCAGAATTTGAGAACTAAATTTATAGCTTAATTGTATTGCGGAATCGATGAGGGGAATAGCATGGTGGTAAACTTCTGTTTCTATTTTCTTCCGTTCCAGTTCAGCGCTTTTACGGGCTTCCTCTTCCGCTTTGCGTTTGGATTCAGCTTCTCTGCGGGCTCTTTCTTTCCGAAATCGCTCAACCACATCCTTCTCACGGGCAAACTCCTCCAGGATATTCAGATAGATCGTTTCATCCACGGAAGTCATAATACTCTTAACCGGAATATCCTCTTTTTCCAGAAATTTTATTATCTCGATATGCGAGATATTCAATTCCTTTGCAATCTCGAAAATCCGCTTCTGTTTTACTTTTACTTCACCAATCATAGACCTCTCTCTATTAGAGCCGAATTATTCATTTTGCTCCTGTCCTATATCATCAATGATGTCGCCTTCGGAGAATTCAATATCTTCCTCAGTCTCTCCATCCTCAGATTCATCATAGTCCTCTGAACTTGCGGCTTCTGACTGAGCCGCCTCACGAGCTGCTTCAATCTCGGCTTTACGGTTTTCTACGGCCACTTCAACAACGGCAATAATCTTTTCAACCGTTTTTGCACCTAAGCCCTTGATGCTGACCAACTCTTCCTGGGATGTATTTAAAAGTTCTTCCGCGGTTTCAATTCCGACAGAATAGAGCAATTTCCAATTATGCTCAGTCAGTCCTTTAATTTCTTCCAGATATATCGTTTCTGACTCGGTTAATTCGTAATCGGATTTCTTAATTGCATCTATCGTATATCCGGTTACTTCAGATGCCAGCCGTATATTCTGACCCATTTTACCGATAGCCACCGAAATTTCACCATCGTCAAAAATAGCCAGAGATGTCTTTTTTTCCTCATCAATTTCCAGCATGTATGGTTTTGCGGGAGAGAGCGCCCGTGTAATTAAAATTTCCGGTTCACTACTATTGTTGATGATGTCAATCTTTTCATTATTCAATTCTCTGACAATTGCCTGAATCCTGCTGCCTTTAATTCCCACACATGCCCCGACAGCATCAATCCGGCGATCATTGGATTCAACGATAACTTTGCTTCGATCACCCGGATGCCTGGCTACTTTTTTAATCTCAATCGTTTTATCATAAATTTCCGGAACTTCATTTTCAAACAATTTAATTAAGAATAAAGGATCCGCTCTGGATACGATAATTTCCGGTCCGGTTGTACCAAGCAAAGCCTCTTTGAGGATCGATTTTATGCTTTCACCCCTGCGATAACGTTCACCCGGTATCTGTTCTTCGCGTGGCATTTTCAATTCGGCTTTCCCGATATTAATAAAAATCGCATCTCTGCGGATCTGATGCACATCGCCAATGATAATCTGCCCCGTTTTTTTTGAGTATTCCTCGTAAATGGCGGTTTTTTCAACTCTTAAAATTTGTTGATTCAGGATTTGTTTGGCATGGGAGATCAATCGCCTTCCAAAGCTGGCAGGATTAATAATTTCCACATAAGGATCGCCAATCTCCAGATCAGGTTCCAATATCCGGGCTTCATCCAGACTGATCTCAGTGAGCGGATCAGTAACTTCCTCAACAATAACTTTATGTTGATAGATTTCGATCTCACCCTTTTCCATATTCACAATGACGTCAAAATTCTCAGTAGTCTGATACTTCTTTTCAATAAGCGTGAGAAAAACTTGTTCGATAATTTCACCTAATTCGCTTCGATCAACATTTTTTTCTCGAGCGATCTGTGAAAAGGCTTCAATGATTTCTCGGTTTATCAATTGATAACTCCTCTATCTTTTGCTTACCATTTTAACACGATTTTTGCATAATCGAGTTCGTTAAACGTAATTTCTTTAAACACTCCTTTTAAATCAAAAACAAGTCTATCTTTATTGACCTCTTTTAATTCACCTTTGAAAGGTGATTTCACTGTCGAATTCGTATGAAAAACCTTTAACGATCTGCCAACATTACGCGGAAAATCACGGTATTCTTTTAACTTATAGTCGATCCCCGGTGAAGTGACTTCCAACTGATATCCGTCAGCCAATAATTGGTCCAGAGCTTCATTTGCATTTAATTCTTTCGTAACAGAAGTAATCTCATCCATTGTGATTCCATCAATCGATTCAACGACCACTTTTACAAAAGTACGACTCCCCTGTAAATTGATCGAAAAACCGACTAAATAAGCGCCGCAATCTTCAGCTGCTTTTGTCACGATTTTCTTTATGTTTTCTTTCACAGTTTCCATCTTAATTCTCCAAACAGAAAAAGTGGGTCTGTCAACCCACTTTTAACGTCCGAAACTTACAATAAGGAAATAAATAATGCAACTTTAAATAATAGTTAACCCTACTACGTAACATAAAAATTTAATATACCAAATGTAGTATTTACAGTTGATAATACGAACTATATATAGTATCATATTTACTAAATGACGTCGTAGGGTTAACCTTTCAACACCTTTATCTCTGCATTCAGCATATCAACTTGAGATTTATATTTATAATCAAGATCGTCTTCAGGCATCATTTTTAATAGTCGTTCAGCCTTTTCGATATCACGGAGTTTGATATAGTTTCTTACTGCATTTATGTAACATTCGTATTTCAGAAATTTGTAAGGCGATTTATTACCACCTTTTTCAAAATATTTTGCCGCTTGTTCATAGTTTTTTTTTCGTTCATCACAGGCTCCAAGACCATTATATGTGGCCGCTGTTAACATATCGTCTTGATCATAGTCATCGATATATTTTTGAAAATTTATTTCGGCATTTTCATAATCATCTTTAGTTATATATGTCTGAGCAAGCAGCAGGGTTGCCATACCGGCGCTTTTTGTGCCGGGGTTCTTATCAATTAATGCTTCTAACTGGAATATCGCATTATCATAGTCCCCGGAAGCTAAAGCCATTTCAGCAATCCCAAGTTCACCCGATGCAACTCTGTTTGCATTCTTCTTGGAACGAATCATGGCAATGCTCAATACTATTATAACTACGACTGCGATCACAACATACATCATCATTTTGCCCTGTTCATGGATAAAATGTTCTGCTTGAGCAATTTTTTCCAAAACCGGATCCTTCTTAATCTCTTTCCGGGTAATCTTCTTTTTAGGCTTTAACATGTATTCATCTCCTTAATCATATCAATCCGTACCCTTGCCGGGACTCGAACCCAGATCAGAGGATTAGGAATCCTCCGTTCTATCCGCTTGAACTACAAGGGCTAAAAAAGCGGATAAAGTTATGTTTACCGTCAATAAAAACCAAGTATTATTCTGTCATTTAGACAAACTTTTTGATTTTAGCAAACGTGTCTAT
>JAHIOG010000086.1 GCA_018895675.1 bacterium | reverse complement strand
TGGAATAATGAAAAGAATTTCTTTAAGAATGCCCGGGAAGTTAATTAGCAGCTTGCTTTTCGGGCATTCTACCAAAAAAATAAGAAAATTGTTTTTCTATTAAAAATTGGAGGATATAAGTGAAAAGATGTATTATCTCCTTAATTCTAATCTTTCTTCCCTGCATGCTTTCGGCCGGTATAACCGGTAAAATTTCAGGCAAAGTGACTGAGACCGATACAGGTTTGCCGCTAATAGGTTGTAATGTTTTTGTCACCGGGATGTATATGGGAGCGGCAACAGATGAAGAAGGCTTTTATTTCATCCTTAATGTTCCGCCCGGAACATATTCTGTGAGAGTGACCATGATGGGTTATGAGGCATTAGAAAAAACAGATGTTATTGTTTCTATTGACAGAACAGTTAACGTTGACTTCATATTGAAATCCACAATCATAGAAACAGAAGGAGTGGTGGTAACCGCAGCAAGGGAAGCTATTCGAAAGGATGTGTCCTTTACTCAGTCCGTTGTTGGAAATGAGGCTCTGTTCGGCACGCCCGGTGTGAAAAATCTTGAAGATGCTTTAAACAACCAGGTAGGCGTTTTAACTGGAGTTAAAGGTCCGGTGATTCGCGGCGGTTGGATCGAAGAGATAGGCTCTTATGTTGACGGGGTGAGCATGCGGGACAACCGCACAATGAGCGCTTTTATGGGAATTAATAAGAGCGCCATTGGCGAAGTGCAGCTCCTGACAGGTGGATTCAGCGCCGAATATGGCGACGCCAGATCGGGTATAATCAATATAGCCACTAAAGATCCAAAAAGCGCCTATTCCGTCTCGCTTGAAATAAGAACCAGCCCTGCCCAACAAAAACATTTTGGTCCATATATCTATAGTAAAGACAATTGGTGGGATTATGGCAGGTTTCAATATATGGAAACGATTGCGGATACTCTTGCCGTTCCTGTGCCGCTGGCCTATGACAGTTCTAAAACCATTAAATATAAATGGACGAATGAGTATGGCGAAAATATAGACAGGGATAACGACGGGTATGCTGATTTCGAAGGCTGGAATAATTGGGCGGAAAAAAGAGAATTCGAATATTTAGATGCTAAGACAAATACAAAAAAGAAGTATAAACTGACGCCCGGGGAAGCCTATGAAGTCTGGAAATGGCAGCACAGGGAACAGGAAAAGGGCGAGAAAATTCCCGGGCTTTCCGGGGTAAAAGCGGACCAGGATTTAAATATATATGCTCATCGTCCGGATTGGCAATATGATTTTACCATAAGCGGCCCGTTAATTCCGGGAAACTCGAACATATCTATTTTAGGGGAAACCGGTCTGCTCTTTTCTCAAAGGCAGGTGTTTACTATGTATCCTTTTTATGTGCCGGGCGGAGGTTATGAGGAAAGCGGTACTATGGCAAAACTTACGTATCGCCCGAAACCGGAAATGAGGTTCACTCTTCTGGGAACTTATAATACAACAAGCGATATCACCGATGGCGGATTTCATGGAAATGAACTTTTCGCCGGTCCCGGGGGTGAACGCTATATGGCGGATCCCCAGGGAATCGATGGCATATCCAGGCGCTGGTCGGATGACCATGGTTTGGCTTATAACGGATACGGAGCTTCATCTCAGTATCAGGTAGCCCGGGATTTAATATCATTTTCCTTATCTCATACTTTAAGTCCCAAGACCTTTTATGAAGCTAATATCTCGCGTACACACACCAAGTATGACATTCATCCGTTTAAATCAAGCTCATCCGGGAATGAGAAAATAATGTATACTATTGCCGGTGATACTCTTATTTTGAATGATCTGATAGGCGCCGGAGATCCTTTTTCGCATGCATCGTCGATTACCGGCTACGGCATCAGCGGCGGTGGAAAGGGATATGATTGGTCCGAACTTACCCAGTGGCGCGCTTCATTCGGATTAACCAGTCAAATAAACCGCGTGCTGCAATTAAAGTTAGGTGGAGAGATCAATTACTCGGATATGCTGGATCTGAGGGGCGAAGTTGCGCATCCGGAAAATCACGATCCCGATATCTGGCTGGCTGGTGGCGTGGCTAATTGGGACACACTGGGCAGACTTAGCAATTGGAACTACTATCATGTATATCCTGTTTATGGCGCTTTGTATATGCAGAATAAGCTAGAGTATAAGGGATTAATTTTGAATCTCGGTCTCCGGATGGATGTATTCAGCCCTACGAAGACGCATCTTGATAGATCGGATATATGGAATCCTTATTTAACGGAAGCAGATAAAGACAGTCTTTGGACACTTTGGGGAGAGGGCGATTCCCATCCGGCTACACAGGTAAAATTAAGCCCCAGGTTGGGCGCTTCATTTCCAATAGGGGTCGACACAAAACTATTCTTCAATTACGGTCATTTTTATTCGCTTCCTTCGGCTGAGTTAATGTACAGAATTACAAATTACGGAACAGGATTGCCGGTTTATCGCATCGGCTATCCATGGGTCCAGATGCCGCGCACGATTCAATATGAATTCGGATTCGAATGGGGATTCTTAAGAGATTATACGTTTAACGGCTCCACTTATTACAAAGATGTAACCGGCGATCTGCATGAGACTGAGTACATTACGGATGATGCCTGGAGCCCGCCGCTCTGTAAGAGACCTTCTAATGAGATTGCCAGGGTGCTGAAAGGATTTGAAGTAAAGTTCGAGAAAAAGATAGGGCGGTTTTTAAAAGGATTTGCAAGTTATGATCTTGTCGATGGTGATAGCAAAATTTACGGATACAGGGTAAAATTTAATCACGATGTAACCGACGCACCGGATCGCCTGGTGACCATTTATGAACCTCACTGGGCCAGAAAGTGGCCGGCCAGACAATCGGCAAAGATAAACGCTAATCTCCATACTCCTCAGGGTTGGGGTCCGAGAATTGCAGGCAATCACATATTTGCCGCTCTGCAGTTAAATATTTTACATCAATGGAGAAAAGGCATGCCCTATATCTGGAGACCGGATGATCCGGCGCAGGAAACTTTGCGCCAATTTAACAGACGAACAAAAGACTATAATCGGACAGACTTAAGATTATCTAGGGATTTCAGGTTTGGTAAAGTAAAATCTATTTTCTTTCTTGAGATATCCAATGTATTAAATATTAAGAACATGTACTATGCTTTCAGCGAGCAGGATCGGCCTAGCAACAGAGCCTGGAAAATTAACGGATATAAAGGGGAAATGTCCGATTGGATATATACTCAATATATGGAAGCTTTGGAAAAAGAGGGCAAGAAATTTGGCGATGATGTAGATAATCCGGATTTAAATCCTGTCTGGACAATTGGAAGTTACGAGCCCCCGAGACATTTTACTTTTGGAATACAGTTTGACCTTTAAAAAATGGAGAGATCATGAAGAATTTTTTTATATTCGTTTTTGCATTTCCACTTATGGTTTCCCTGGTTTTTGCTCAAATGGAGACCCGGGTAGGCGCTCTTTGGAAAAGTGTTCATCCAAATAGCGTCTGGTCCTCGGGAACTTATGTCTGGCAAAACAGGGAGACTGAATGGCCTGTCGGGTTTTTGCAGGATTGGACGGCTCCGGATGGCATGGTCATCCAGGGATATGTAAGCGGTGCTATAGCTCAACCTCACTTGACCCATTCATGGGGTGAAGGATACTGGATTGGATTGAAAGATTGGACCAGTCCTGGCTCATGGGTAAATAATCAAGACGAGGATCATAATCCGGGAACTCATTATGAAGTATTTGTAACCAAATACGGTCCCGATAATCCGAAAACAAGCGTTCATTTCCCGGTTAAAAAAAGTCTTAAGAAATATATCAGACAGACTCCGCCCGGGGTTTTTGTAGATGGTCAAAAGGCGATACCCACCGCCACTGAGAAATATGATTCGGTTAAATCGAATCTTGTGAGTGATGAATTTATTGAAGTAGCCTGGAATCATTCGGTTGGACTTTCCTGTGTGAAAAAAGTATATTCTTATGCAAACAGGGATCACGATGATTATGCGATTATTGACATTACCATTACCAATACAGGTATTTGGGATGCAAACAATGATAAAGGTTTTAATCCCGATACTCTCCACGAATTCTGGTGGGGACTGGCGGTAAGACTCCGACCGGATGTTCAGAAAAAGGGTCAGGATGCGCCATGTGACGTAGTAGGCGGAGATCCTCTCTATGATTACGATTCCGTCAATAGGGTCATGTATGCCTGGGACGGGCATGACGTCAATCAGGGGGATGACTGGAATCAGTGGGAACTTCATCCCGGCGATGGAGCGTATGAGGTGGAATTTATTGCCCCGACTTTTCTTGGGATTGGCGTCCTGCATGCCGATAATGCTTATAATGATGAAAGCGACTGGACAAGCCAGCCGGCTTCCGTTTTTGTTCCCGATTGGAAGGGAGGGGGGAGTGACGGGGAATACTATGATTCCTTAAGTTGCGGTTACCATTTTCGTTCCGATCGCACAAAAACACCCGGAGATCGACTCGTTGTTCTCGGTTTTGGACCTTATGAACTTCCGCCTAACGAGAACCTGCGCTTTGTTTATGCCTGGGCCTGCGGCGCCCGCAGTCAGAGCGAATGTATTGAGATGGGTTGGAAGTACGAACATGATGAGGTTACACAGGCTGAGGTGGATACTTTTATGTTGGCGGGTCTAGATTCACTGATACAAAACGTAGCTAATGCTAAGTGGGCATTTGAGCAAGATTATGACATTTCGGATCCGCCTCCGGCTCCGGATAATTTCATTGTGGAATCCGGTTTCGGTGAAGTAACTCTCAGTTGGGGTGCTGTACCCGGGGCTGTGGAGTACCGGCTATACCGGGCAACCGGACTGGTAAATCCGTCAGAACCCAGCATATATGGCGTCTATAAAGAAGTCTATCGCGGAGTCGAAACTTCCGTTACTGATACCTCTGTTACGCCGGGATTCTCCTATTACTATTATGCAACGGCAGTTGATCTAGATGGATTGGAAAGCAACGTTCACTATAATCGCCTGCCAACCAAATATCCAGCTAGGCCAGGTATCCCCGGTTTAGAAACACTGGACAGAGTGCGGGTGGTTCCCAACCCTTACAATATCAAAGGCGGTGAGTACGATCCGGATAGCCCTCATGGAGACACAGGCTTCAATTGGAAAGGGCGCAGTGCAGACCTGTTATTTGTCAACCTACCCAAAGATCAGTGCACTATTAAGGTTTTTAATGTTAAAGGCGATCTGATACAAAAGTTCAAAAAACCGGAAGGGCCGGACAGACTTGTCTGGGAAAATATGCTCACATCGTGGAATCAGTATATCGTATCCGGTATATATTTTTATGTTGTTGAATCGCCGGGACATAAAACTTATAAGGATAAGTTCGTGGTAATAAGATGATTATTATGAATCGAAAGATTTACATGGGATATAAGGGAAATCTTCCGGCAGCTGCCGGGATAAATCATAAAAGGGGAAATATTATGATAAAAAAGATAATCTGTCTTATGTGTATAAGTATATTTTGGATATCTGTTTATGCACAGAGCGATGTACCGGATGTGGTGACAGGCTATAAGAGGATTGCGCAATCCGGGTTTGGATTTCTGGCAATTCCGGTAGGCGGACGGGCGGCGGCGATGGGAGACGCTCTCAACGGCGCGCGAGGCGATGTGCTTTCTATGTTTCACAATCTTGCGGGGATAGCATTTATAGAGAAAACGGAAGCTATGTTCAGCGAGACCTATTGGCTTGTCGATACTAAACTGCATGCCGGCGCTATAGCTATTCCCGTAGGTAATTTAGGTGTTGCCGGAATCAGCTTTATGAGTATGGATTACGGTGTTTTCCATGGCACGGAGATTGACGCTACGAATTTGCTGGGATGGCGGGAAACCGGAGATTTCGAGGTGGGCGAACTTGCCCTTGGGATCGGCTTTGCCAGGCGGCTTACTGCCAATTTTACCTTTGGCGCTCAGATAAAATACGTTAATCAGGACCTGGGTAAGAGCGGTATCTATGACTCTGGAACAGGGGAAAGAGAATCTATTAACACTGGAAAAGATATTATCGCGGCGGATTTAGGGATGATCTATGATACGGATTTCAGAGGAATAGCTTTATCCATGTCGATGCGTAATTTTGGCCCGGATGTTCAATATCAGTTGAACAGTTTTGAAATTCCTTTGATTTTTAAAGTTGGTGTTTCAACCACCCTTCAGGAACTCATCGGTTTTCAAAGCGATATTCATTCCGTTAATCTGTTCATAGATGCGGTGCATCCGAATGACTGGTCGGAGAGAATCTATATAGGAGGCGAATATTGTTTTCACCGGAATCTGTTCCTTCGCGCCGGATATAAATTCAACCATTCCGCCGAGGGGCTTACGCTTGGTTGTGGAGTGAATGTGCCCGCTGTCATTGGAAGATTATCTGTCGATTATGCCTATAAGAGCACTAATGACAGCGGATTTGACTATGTGCATATATTGTCGATCAGCGGGGCATTTTGATTTTGGATAATAAAAAGCTAAAATGTAACTGCTCAGCCACAAAGTCACAAAGGCACAAAGAATTTTGTTAACCGTTCACGGATATAAGTGTAAATAAGGGAAAAGGGAAAATGAGGAAAAATGGAAAAAGAAGAATTAGAGAAATTGATAAATAATTGTTTTTTGCCACTGAAACCACGGAAAACACGGAATTATTTTTAAAGTTTTTAACCACGGAAGAACACGGATTAACAATGATCAATGAACAATTAATAAAATATTTATCGGTGTTCAATCGGTGTTATCGGTGGTTAAGAGTTTTCCCATTTTTCCATCTTTTCCCTTACTTACACCTGTGAACGGTTACAATTATTTTGTCATAAAGAATCGTACTCAGTCAATTTTATGCTTTGAGGCTTTTTGGGTAAAAATTATAAAAAACTTAGTGTCTTGGTGACTTTGTGGCTGAGTAGTTACGCTAAAATTAGGAGGAACAAGAAATGAGAGTTTTGTTAAGATCAATTATGTTACTAGTATTTCTTTTTGTTGCGGCTAGCTCTTTATCGGGACAGGGACTCGTCGGACATTGGACTTTCGAGGAAATGGGCGGAGATATGGCTTACGATATCAGTGGTAATGATAATCATGGCACTTTGGATGGCCCCCCCACCTGGGTAACCGGTATGGTCGGTGACGGCGCGCTGAGTTTCGATGGAGTAAACAACCTGGTTAAAGTGCCTCATAGCGAGTCTTTAGTGTTTACCGATCAAGTAAGCATTGCGGCATGGATCAATCTCGCAAGCGCAACTGCAAATCAAGGCGCTATCCAGAAGTACGGCATTGCCTTATGCGAGTTAAGAGACGGTAATGGTATTGTAAAGAATATTTTGAATATAAATAAACAGTGGATAGGTTTCCCATATACAGAGAATGCGGAGTATTTACTTGATCAATGGCATCATCTTGCTTTAACATACGATGGCGCTCAGGTTATTAATTATTTAGACGGGCAGGAAGATGGTGTCTTCGAGCAGACAGGGGATATCAGTATTCCTACAGCAGGTGAAAGTGATTTGTCAATCGGCGCTAATGCTCCCTGGAATGATATCTTTTTTAATGGAATGATTGATGATGTGAGGCTCTATGATTGCGCGCTAAGCGCATCTGAAATAGAGAATTTGTATTATGGCATAGAGAATGCAATCGAACAAGATCACATAACTACGCGGCCAGACGGTTTTGAATTATGTCAAAACTATCCTAATCCGT
>JAHIOG010000085.1 GCA_018895675.1 bacterium | reverse complement strand
TGATATTGTCCGACGCCAATGCTCCTGGGATTGATTTTAACCAGTTCCGCCAGAGGGTCCAGCAGGCGCCGGGCGATGGAGATATTGCCCCGCAGGCTGGCTTCCAGGTCGGGGAATTCCTCCTGTGCGATCTTTGAAGCGGAATATACGGATGCTCCGGCTTCACTGACGATGATATAACTGAGCGGATGTTTTGCTTTCATTTCGCTGATCAGTTCGGCTACCAGGAATTCGCTCTCCCGGCTGGCGGTGCCGTTTCCAATGGCGATGATATCAACGGAATGAGCATTAATCAGGCGGTTCAATATATTTTTGGCTTCCTTGTATTGATTCTGAGGCGGATGGGGAAAAATCGTATCACCTTCCAGATATTTTCCGGTTTGATCGATAACCGCCACTTTACACCCGGTGCGGAATCCCGGGTCAATGCCCATGATTACTTTTCCCGATATTGGCGGTTGCAGAAGTAGATTTTTCAAATTTGTGGCGAAGACTTTAATCGCCTGTTCCTCGCCTTTTTCTGTCAGCATGTTTCTGATTTCCCGTTCAATGGCAGGGCAGATCAAGCGTTTATAAGCATCTTTAATTGTCTGGATTAAGTATTCCGTGAAAATAGATCGCTCATTAGTGACGTAGGTTTTTCTGATAATGGACAGAACCTGAGCGGCGTCCGGATCAATAGTCACTTTTAGAATATTTTCCTTTTCGCTACGGTTGATTGCCAGAATCCTATGCGCAGGTATTTTTGACACCGGCTCGGAGTAATCGTAGTACATTTCGCAGACACTCTGAACCGATTCGTCGCGGGCAGCAGTAACGATCAGACCGGTTGAAAAAGTAAATTCCCGGATTTCCTTGCGAATACCGGCATTTTCAGAAATTGTTTCCGCCACAATATCACAGGCGCCGGAAAGTGCCTCTTGAGCTGTATTAACCTCTTTTTCAGTGTTGATAAATTTGCCGGCGTATTCTTCAGGAGTGCCGGTGACAGTCTGTTGTATGAGAATCAGATCTGCTAATGGTTGTAATCCTTTTTCCTTCGCTATGGTCGCCCGGGTCCTCTTTTTCGGTTTATAGGGAAGATAAATATCTTCAAGGTCCTGGAGTTTTGAAGTAGCCTCGATCTTTGCTTTCAGCTCGGGAGTCAATTTACCCTGCATATCAATACTTTTGAGGATTGCTTCTTTTCGTTTTTCAAGGGAACGCCGGTAGGTGATCCGCTGCCGGATAGCGCGTATTTGTTCCTCGTTCAGCATGCCGGTTCGTTCTTTGCGGTAACGGGCGATGAATGGTACAGTGTTATCATCATCCAGCATTTGGATCGTGTTGGCAACCTGGTTAAATCGCAGGTCCAGCTCTTTTCCGATAATTTCGAATATTTTGTTTTCAGTCATTCTTGATTCCTGATTGAATTAACCCTACAGCGTCATTTAGTAAATATGATACGATATATAGTTGCAAATATCAATTGTAAATACTACATATAGTACATTAAATTTTTTAGTTACGCAATAGGGTTAATTTAAACTTGGATTTGGTGTTGATGAATTCGCCTGATGAAATTCCAGCAACATTTCCCGAAATATCACATAACTAACGAGTTCATTCATATTAAAAACGACATGCACATCTTGCATATGTTGAGGGACATCGAAGTCCAGGTCTTCAGCTATCAGGAATTTTCCATGTACATCGAACTGATCAAGAAATTCGGCTTTCTTCATTGATTCCGGTGGAAAGTAATGCACGGCAATTTTCCGGTCAACATCATGGTAGAGCAATGGGGTCGGGATCAGGGATTCATAAACACATTTCTGACAACGGAAATGATTTATTTCACCATCGAAGAGTTTGCTTCTGCCTTCGGGGTTCAGGGAAACATTAATTGAGCTCCAGACCATAACTGATTGTTCATGATCGCATTTTGGACAATTGACGAGACGGTTTTCACAAATTGACAAAAGAGTACCTCCAATCAGGTTTATTATGTATCAATAACACTGTTATAAATCAGGGGTGAATTTAACAGGAATAGAAGGAAAATCCCAAAATACAAATTTCTCCGAAGAAGTCCCCTTGGGACAAATTTCCTCAAAGAGGTCTTTTACGAGACAAATAAATCTCTCCAACAGGAGTCTCTGGTGAGACAAAGTTCCAATTTCCAAATCTAAAACTCGATATCTTTCTGTTTGTAATTTGATATTGGAATTTGTGATTTTATTCAGTTCTTTCTTCAAACATTTTATAATGGCATTCTGCCATGCCGAGGGCGGCATATGTGCGCTGGGCGCCGACGTTTTTCTTTTCTACATACAGCCGGAATCCACAGATATTTAGTTTTTTCCGGGCTGATTCTTTGACGAAGGAATACATAGCGCGATAGATACCTTTGCGGCGGTAATCAGGGTGAATGTATACGCTCTGGATCCACCAGAACAAGCCATTGCGCCAGTCGCTCCATTCGGTAGTGATCATCAGGCAGCCGGCAATTCTATTCTGAACTTCTGCGACAACGTAGAAGCCATATTGGGGATTGGCAAAGAGACTATCGACGCCCGCCCGTATGACAACGGGATCGAGAGCTTTACCCTCGGTTTCCTTTGCCATGGCGATATTGAAATCGGCAATCGTTTCGGCGTCGTTAATTCGGGCTTTTCGGATGCTTGGATTTAATTCCATCAGGTGATTCCTTATAAGCAAATGATAATAGAGATATTTAAAAGATCGTTAGAAGTCTACAAAAATATCTCATGACTCGCCATTGTGAAATCCGGTGTATTTGACCGTTTGCAATCTTTATTTTACAATATTCTGAACAGAATTTAATACTGATTCCGCTATTTTAATCCCTTTTTGGCAAATCTCGTCATCAGGTTCATAAAGTGGTAAAACATTAATCACCGGATATTTTGAAGGTAGGTAAACAGAATCTAAAAAATCGCAATCATCTTCATCTAACCTGAATTATTCATAGCCACTAAGGCACCAAGACACAAAGTGATGTTTAATATAAAAATAAAGATAAAAAGGGAAGGTATAAATTTTGATTTATTTCGTATATTTCAATATCTATATTTTATTAATTCTTAGAGCCTTAGTGTCTTTTCCCGAAGGGATTCCTACGGAAGTGGCAAGATTTATGAATTAAACAGGTTAAAAACAGGACAACTTTTTAAAAAAAACAAAGTCTTAACAACTGAAAAAATTTTGAAACGCAATCTGGGGGAAAAATGAAGGCTCTAAAGATATTTATTCTCATTTCCATCATACTTACCATTACACTCGGAAAATCAAAAGATCTTACTTATTTATCTGCAATTGATGAAAAAGTCATTACAGCAGTCAGAAAGAATGCTGGTTCTATACATATCGATGGGAAAATTACCGAAGAAATCTGGAAATCAGCCCCGGAGGGCAATGGCTTCATTCAACGTAATCCGGATGAAGGCAAACCTGCTACAGAACCAACAAAATTTCGAGTGTTATATGACGACCGTAATCTGTATGTATGCGTTCATGCTATTGATTCAGAACCAGAGAAAATAAAAGGAATTTTAACTCGAAAAGACCAATATTCACCTTCAGACTGGATAAAAATATCAATTGACAGCTACAATGATAATAGAACGGCTTTTGAATTTGGACTAAATCCGCTGGGAGTAAAGTCTGATCTTTTACACTTCGACGACGAAAATGAGGATGACAGCTGGGACCCTATATGGTATGGCGCAGCTTATATTGATTCAACCGGCTGGACGGCGGAATTCAAAATTCCACTTAAAGAACTGCGCTTTTCCGAAGATAATAATCAGATATGGGGATTTCAGGTTTACCGCCATATTTCCAGGAAGAATGAAGACCTCTACTGGACATACTGGCCAAAAGAAGAATCAGGATGGGTTTCTCACTACGGGAAAATCCAGGGTATCTCATTTGTTCCAAGACAAAAAAGAATTTATGTTACACCATATACAAACGGATTATCTACTATTTCAAAAAATTTAGTTAATGATATACATCCGGAAAAGTATGATTTGGCGTCCAACATTGGCGCTGATATAAAGTATGGAATTACAAACAATTTAACACTTGATCTTACACTTAATCCCGACTTCGGACAGGTGGAAGCCGATCCGGGAGATTTGAACCTCACCGCTTTTGAAACATACTTTCCTGAAAAACGCCCTTTCTTCATTGAAGGAAGAAACATTTTTAATTTTAATCTCGGTATTGGCGACGGCGATTTATCCCAAAATTCTCTCTTTTACTCCAGAAGAATAGGACGTAGTCCACAGCGAAATTTAAATTGGGAACTTGAGGATGACACGACATGGGTTAATCAGCCAACAATGACTACAATTTTAGGTGCAGGAAAAATTACCGGTAAAACTGAAAATGGCTGGTCTATTGGAATTCTTAATGCCTTAACCGCGGAAGAACACGGAAAATTCATCTATAAATCAAAAAGCAGTAACGATGAAGTTATTGAACCTTTGACTAACTACTCCGTTGCTCGAGTACAGAAAGATTTTCGTGACGGACAAACAACATTCGGCGGTATTTTTACATCAACTTTTAGAGATATTAAAGATGAAAATCTTGAATTTTTAAGAGATCGTGCTATAACCGGAGGAGTTGATTTCAGTCACCTATTCTGGAATAGACGTTATATGATTGATGCAGCGTTTGCATTTTCCAATATACACGGCAGTAAGGAAGCGATTAGTCTAACTCAGGAAAGTTCAATGCGGTATTTTCAGCGTCCAGATGCAAAGCATGTTTCATTAGATACAAACCGAACCTCACTTACCGGATTTTCGAATAAATTAGCATTTGGTAAAATTGCCGGCGGCAATTGGCGTTGGGTAACAGGTTTAATGGGCTCAAGCCCTGAATTTGAGATTAACGACCTGGGTTATATGCAAAACGTCGATCAGTTAATAGAATTTATATGGTGTGCATACCAGGAACACGAACCAGGTAAAATATTTCGCCGCTATCAAATCAATTTCAACCAATGGTCAGTATGGAACTATGAGCCGATAAAACTTGGTACAGGTGGAAATTTCAATGGATTTGCACAGTTTTTGAATTACTGGAGTATTTTCTCAGGTGCAAACATTCAACTACCCGGAATTTCTACAGGTGCACTTCGAGGAGGTCCCTCAATTAAAACAACAAAAGGATTTAACTTTTGGGGAGGTTTTAACACTGATAGCCGTAAAATTGTACACTGCGGATTCAATTTAAATGGATCATATAATGAAGATGGTTCAAACAGGTTTTCGTTTTCCCCTTTCATATCATTCAGACCTACAGAAAGTGCAAAATTATCTTTTAGCCCTAATTTCGATAAGACATTCGATTGGTGGTCTTGGGTGGAATGTGTAGTAGATAACAATGGTCAAAATCATTATATCTTTGCCGAATTAAATCAGAAACTTATATCTATGACAATCAGATTTGACTATACCTTAACTCCTAATCTATCAATTCAATTCTACGGGGAACCTTTTCTAACTGCCGGTACTTACGGTAATTATAAAGAGGTTGTAG
The DNA here is from genome assembly GCA_018895675.1 of bacterium. GTDB lineage: Bacteria > Fidelibacterota > UBA2242 > UBA2242 > UBA2242 > UBA9312. The sequence continues at coordinate 172 of JAHIOG010000085.1, read as the reverse complement.
ATCAGTACCGACTTTCTGACGATTACCGTAAGCGATTTCACACTTACGAATCAGATGAACTTACATATTTTGAAGATGATGAGAACTACGGTGTTGATTATAATGGAGATGGCGATTTTGATTATTTTTTTGGCAAACGTGACTTCAATTTCAAGCAATTCAAGTCGAATTT
>JAHIOG010000084.1 GCA_018895675.1 bacterium | reverse complement strand
CTTGCAATAGTTATTTATTATTCATACACTAATAACAAGCATAAGGAGGAACAATGAAAATACTTCGACACATTGGCTCGCTGGCTTTCGTGCTCGGGCTCTTCACTGCGGTATTCGTCGGCATACCCTGGTACGTGATCACTGCCGAGGATCCGGTCATGCCCTGGTGGCTCAAGACTGCGGTTTTTTGCCTTTTGGGTGGCATCCTCGTGGTTCTGCTGACAGTCGCTCTCGAACAATGGAAAAAAAGGAAACCAAGAGAGGAGCTTCCCTTAACTGAGCCTGCCCACCGGGTTTTGCTGCTGAATTCCACAGAAATACCTGACCAGGAGATCACGGAGATTCTCGGTCTGGTCCAGGGTCATACTGTATTTGCTATCTGGCTTGGGAAAGATCTATCCGCCTTAATCAGATTGATCCTCGGAGGCGAACTGACTGAATATACGGAGATGATGGGAAAAGCTCGGGCAATAGCTACTAACAGGATGATCGACCAGGCTGCAGAGATGGGCGCGGACGCAATAATCAATGTTCGCTATATGACTACCAGTGTTGTTGCGAGTGCGGCTGAACTTCTGGCTTACGGCACAGCTGTCAAACTCAGTCACATTGCGGCCTGAAACCATTCAATACAACAGCTTACCCCTCAGCGGTGAAAAAGAAAATGGAAGCGCTGCCCTGAAAGCGCAGGGAAAAATATAACCTTTTTCTCTATAACTCTAAATTATTACAAAAATTCTTCCTCAATTTTGTGTTCATTCCTATTATTTATTGTGTCTATTTTTGCAGACAACAAACCAATTTCCGCCTGAACAACGCGAAGGTTAAATTGGTTTGAAAAATGGAAATTTATAAACCCGGTTGAGCTGCTTACGCGATTGAAACCGTGTTTATTTTTAATAGATATTTTGCTTGCCTCTTTCTCGATCCGGTGCTCCGTATCACCGCAGGAGCGGAGATACAAGTGGAAACCTAAAGTTTGGTATTATAGTAATTTCGGTTCACAGACTTGATTTTTTAAGACGGCATTGCAACCTATGGACTTAACTCATCCCGATCCATCGTGATAAGTCAAGTCTCTACTATTTGGACTATTTATTGTATAATTTCACTTCAAATATCGCATTCATTCCTATTATTTATTGTGTCCGTTTTTATCATCATTTTTTATCCTCTTATACTCGACACTTTTTAATAAAAATCATTTTTGTCGATTATACAATAACAATTATTTTATTTATCCTCAACCAATAATGTGCGTGTAAACAAAATTTGAACCCAATACTCCATCACTTCAGTTTTCCAATCACCCATACTCCATCACTCCATTTTCTTTTCCCTTGCCTTTTCATAAAACAGCAATTATATTATAGCCGACCGACCAGTCGGTCATAATTGAAAAGGGAAATAAAAATGACGCCATTACCCAAAGATGAAGCCAAACGCAAGCGCATTATTGCCGCCGCTATCGAGGTCTTCGCTCACGACGGACTCAGCAACGGTAAGATCGCCACGATCGCCGAAAAAGCCGGCATCGGCAAGGGCACGGTTTACGAATATTTCGGTAGTAAGGAAGATATCTTCGCAGCGGTATTCAAGGATTTTTTCGATCAGATGATGACAGGCTATACCCAACTAATTGATGCGCCAATGGATCCGGTGAAAAAAATCGAATTAGTGTTTGACTACTCATACGATTACCTCGATCTGCTCATGAAAGATAAGCACGGTCAGGATTGGCTGATCTTTCTGGAAATATTCCTGCAGGGTTTCCGGGACGAATTTAAAGGCATCGGAAAATTATCCTTCAGCGCCGTATTACGTGAAGTGTATGATATCTTCAAACCCATTGTTGAGGAAGGTATTCAGGCGGGTGTGTTCCGTCAGCTGGACCCGGATTATGTGACCTTTATTCTATTTACAGCCCTCGACGGACTCAGCATTCATTACTTCCTGAACCGGGATCATTATGACACCGATAAGCTCAAAGAGGTCACCAAAGAAATATTCTTAAACGGTCTGCTGCAACCATCACAAAAAGGGAACTGATATGAAACGACTCGCGCTCTTATTATCGATATTATCAGGAACTCTCCTGATTGCCGGCGATCCAAGCGGTTCGGAGATCCTTGATAAGATCATTGACCTGATGAATCCTGAAAATGCCAAAGGCGTGATGGAGCAGACTATTGTTACCACATCAGGCGATACCCGCACATTTAAGTACGATATGTACATGACAAACCGCGGCGAAAAATCCCTGATGCGCTACCTCTCCCCTTCCCGGGTCAAAGGTAATGCGCTGCTCATGACCGATTTTTCCGACAATATCTGGATGTATAACCGCCGCACCGGTCGTGTGCGTAAACTGGCGTCTCACGCCAAAAAACAGAAGTTCGAGGGCTCGGATTTCACTTATGAAGATATGGGCTCCGGGGACAGCTGGAAAACAGATTTTAACCCCGTATTAAAGGGTATTGAAAAAGTCGATAAAGTACACTGTTTCAAATTGGAACTTCAGGCAAAATCCGAGGATGTCTCTTATAGTAAAATGATCTGTTGGGTACGTGTCGGCGATTTTTTTCCGATTCAGATCGATTATTACGATGAAAAAAATGTTTTTACAAAAACCCTGTTTCTTCAGGATATTCGCACTATTGAAGGTGTCCTGACTCCCATGAAAATGGTTATGAGAAATAATCTCGACCGGACCGAAACCGTTATGGAATATGTTAATATTACTTATGATGTTGAATTTGACAAAGGCTTCTTCAGCGAACGGAATTTGAAAAAATAAAATGCACTGTAGGCAATGGCTGGATTAATCTCTGTGGGGTGGAGTAATGGGACAATGTTCCAAAGGAACTCCTTCGGAGGAGTATTGGAGTATTGGATGGGTTGCGTATCAGGTCTGTTGATATAATAAAACACAATAATATGAGAAAATTATGCGACAAATATTGTTTATTCTAACTATTTCCACGACTCTTTTCGCTGGTGTCGATTGGTTTGGATATTATGAAGGTGAGGCGGATTTCGGAAAATTATCGGGCAAATCAATGTATTTTGGGTATAATAAATTGCGCCTTGACATGGACACCAGTCCATCCGACAATATCAGAATCAGCGCTGATATAATCTATAAGCAATTCAACGGTCAGACCGAACTGAATTTCATGGATTTTATCAACCAGAAATATTGGCCAGTCTTTCCAACAGAGGATGGAATGGGTCTGGATACGCTTTCTAATATGCCCTATTGTTTTTCCGATACCCTCTT
>JAHIOG010000083.1 GCA_018895675.1 bacterium | reverse complement strand
ATATGCATAACCGAAAATTCGCCACCTGTCATCTCAGCTATTCCAGCTGGATTCCAGTATAATGCTGTAGCATCATTGGCAACAGATACAAAAGCAGATCCCATTCCCATAGCACGAGTTCCGATTGGAATCTTTAGAAACTGTGCCGCTGTTGTTCCAACTTTAGCAATACCGCCAAACCCTGCAAATAAAACTTTGACACAAATAAGGACAATAACCAAAACTATACTATTTCTTTTCTTCATCATTTGATCAATGCAAATTTTCCTATGAATTCACCAGTGTTGGGCGTCATTACATGATAAAAATATATTCCAAAGGCTACATCCAAACCATCTTTTGACCTTAAATTCCATGATTCTGCACCATTATCGATAGCAGAGTCATGATGAATCACATCCACCAGATCACCTGAAAAGGAATAAATTCTAATAGTGCATTTGTGTGGCAAATTAATAAAATCAATTTTTCTTGGTCCTCGCCCAATTCGGTTATGATTAGGCTCCCATGAAGCCGCACAAACATATGGATTAGGCACAACTGCAATTTCCCTGATCTCTTTCTTAGCTTCCCTTTTATCTACAGAGGCGGAAACTGTCTGAAAAGAGAAAACATCCGCAAGGTCGCCGCCACGAAACGGCTTTTTAATAGCTACAAATATTGTGTCTCCTGCACCAAATTCTTCGGTAGTAAATGGAGCAAAATGAATAGAAACTTGCCAACCACCCAACTTTTCCGAGACCTGTTCAAGAATAAGAACATTTTCATTAGCAAAGGCTGATTCGTTTCCATCTAATAATCCATTATTGTTGGCATCATCAAAAAGAAAAGTCGCTTTTTCATTTTCAGTAATATTGTGAACAGAAAAATTACAACTCGTCCCATAAGAATCCATCAAAGTATCTGTATCGTGAATAACAATTTGGTAATCAGCTGGGTAAGGAGATTTTTCATAGGCAGTAACTCTGATAAATGCATCATGAGGATTGTCACTACGCCAGCCTGTTAAGGAATCATTGACCACAATAGGATCATCAATTACATAAGGTCTAATACCATCAAATACATCATTGAAATCTTTTCCTTCAAAATCATCAGATCCTGAGTAAATTATACTATCATCACCTGTAACGTTCCACACGGAAAATGTTACACTTCCTACCTCTGTTGTATCATCAAATCGGATTTCATAGGTCTGATTATGACGAATAGACATTGGATCTAATATTTCAAGCCGAATATCCCCGGTACCAGGACCTTGGATATGGAATAAAGTATCAATTTCTGGTGGCTGATAACCAGCTGCAAATGCATTTGGAACTACGACAACTGTGTTGATGTCAGTTGATATTACATTTCCAAAAGCATCAACACTTATTGTAGAGGTACATTCTGTCGGTGGCAATCCAAACTCACCATAAGATGGATCACCCTGATCATAGGATACAACAGTATAATAATAGGTCTGTCCATTATCCACATCATAATCTGTCCACTGGTGCTTTAAACCTGTTTCAGCTCCTCTATTAAACCTGGCTCCATGTATACCTACAGGATCAGGTCCTTCAATTCCATCAATAAGGTCGAACTGAGCTACGGGTTTCCTGAATGTTTTCACTCCGTAAGAATCTGTTATTACTTTCGGTTCTAAGAAAGCATATTCCGTACTCTTATATATCACATACCCTTCAAAATCCTCTCTATAATCGAGAAATGGATCTTTAGAAAATTCAGCGCGTCTATCCCAATAAAGTGTCACTTTCCCATCACCAGGCACAGCTTTAACTCTGGGCTTCATAGGAGGTCTCGCAAAATTGTAATTAGCGTTATAAATTTGTTGGACAACATCCTTATTTCTTACCAGGTCTTGGAGATCTTCTCCGAACAATAATGCCATTGAAAATCTCTGAGATTGAAATCTTTTTAGAGGAAATGGTCCTGATGCAAAGATAATTCCCAGATTGGTAAGGGTTTCTGAAGTATCAAAAACTCCATAAGCTAAGTGGTTCCAGACTTTCTCATCATCTTTAAGATCAAGATAGTGCAGTTTAAAAATCTTAACACTAGTAAGACCAATCTGATCTGATTCATCTTTGTCGGTTTGGTCAAAATTAGGCTCACCAGAGGTAGGAATACCATCACTTTCTCCTGTATCTCTACCTGGGTAATCAGGATCCTGAGGACCTAATCCATCCCTTCCTTTATCGTCATTTAAAGGTTCATCCTCATCCCATTCACCGTTTTGGTTAATATCCAAATATGTTTCCCAATTATTATTATTGTCTATTCCATCATCTCTCTGCTCATCTATCATAGGATTGTCTAATCCTTCTCCTGTAATCCAATTTGTTGTAAATAATCCAATATGTGCATTACTCTCATCTACTAGTCCATTTAGATTGTCATCAACACTATTAAAAGGATCTTCAACAAGCGGAGTATTGGGATAGATTAAATATTGAACTTCCCAGGCATCAAATACAAGAGAATCACTTGGCATTTTAGTAACTGTTCTTTGCAAGTTATCAGAAGAATAGTCAATAATGACGATATCTTCACCGGGAGAATAACTTATAGACTCCAACTTATCAGCACTAAAAACGTCTCCTGAACCAAAATCTTCGGCATCCCCGTCATCATCAATACCATTATATGGATTGCCTGGAGATTCCAGGTAAGCATATCCAACCACACCAACAGGGGACCAGTTACCCGGCGTACCTAATCCATCCTTATCATAAGCTACTGCAACATCTAAAGCGCGATCAAAATAGCCACTATCATCCTCAGAATCTCCTGTTCCTCCCACACCGGAATCAATATAAATTCCAAATAAACATGATTCCAAATCCCTATCAGATATATTTTTTATTTCATAGTGCCAAAAAATCACATCTTCAGCCAGTACATGCGACCACTGAAAACCTCTTACAAAGCACTGAATCCCTAAACCGCCTCGGTTAAAATCAGCACTTACTGGATAATAAAGAAATTCATGATCATTATAATCATCAATTACAAAATATGTTTCCAAATCAGCATTTGTAACACTCTTTCCGAAATACCCATTCCACATCGCATATTCAGGATCAGGATCAATCCCAGTTTCAAGGTTTATACCTCTCCAACCTGGGTCATCTGCTTCAGATAATTTATCAGGCCAGTAAGTGGGCCAGCTGTCTATATTATTGCTCATCGCCGGATTATCCTGCGCTTGATTACAAAAACCCGGAAGTGGCTCAAACCCCATAGGATATCCGCTTTGAGGGTCTACATCCATATATTCCCTATATGCGGTTTCTAAAATCACCACTTCCTTTCCATTAGCATCGCGAACCTTTGCACAAACAAAAGGTGCTACTCCATCTACATATGAATGCCCGGAACCCTTAGGCCATTCTCCAGACGGTTGAAAGGGCCAATGAGCTACTTCCCCGTGATTGTGAAAAATTGTCCTAACTAAATTACCATCAAGAATACCTTCTTTTCGATATTGCCGGTCACCATGAAGATTTTCCAATTGAGCAAAAGAGGTAGAAATAAATCCGATAAGGAAAAATATGGTAATAATTCTCTTCATACCTAGAACTCCAATAAAGTACCGATAACTACCCGCCTGGGTTCGGAATAAAAATCTGGACGATTAAAATATTCATCAACAGTATTTACCCCTTGTACACTAAAAGCATAAAGCTTTTGCAAAGTATATCCAGACCTACCTGTATCCGAATAAACAATTAATTCATTCTTTATGTCAAAAAGATTATAAACCTTGCAGAACAGTGACAGATTCACGGGACCAAACCTGAATTCTTTTTCAGCTCTAAGATCAAAACAGGATGTGGTTTTTTTTCGTTCGCTATTCTCAAACTTCGTTCTAACATTTCTAAGAGCAGGAGTGTACGGTAAACCACTCCCGATTCGACCAATGAAACCAATTGACCAATTATTGGCTGCTCCTAAAGAAAAATTAAAATTCATTGTATGACGTTGATCCCAATCCAGAGAAACAACCTGTATTTCACTTTCAACAGGAGGATTTGAACTTGCATCTTCAAACGCTGCTTTCGGATCAGAAGCATTTCCTTCTGCTATCTGGAAAGTATAGCTCATCGAGCCGGAAAATCCATAAGAACGCCGTTTAGATACACTTAAAGTAAATCCTCGTGTATTACCATAATCAATATTAGCAAAACGGGCATAACGTAGACCGGTATACAATTGATGTATCTCTGCACCTAATAAATTGCGAATATCCTTATAAAAACCGGTTACGTCAATTCCTACATCTTCCCCAAATTGTTGCTGAAGACCTACTTCATAAATAATTGTCTGTTGTGGATTCAGGTTCCCATTACCCATAAGAGTTGATATATCTTCTTCCGCCAACTCAAATTCAGGATTTACGTAAAGATATTGAAATGATGGTATTTGGAAAAAATAACCATGTGAGAAATGCATAGCACCCTTATCTGTGATAGGAAATGAAAAACCTAACCTTGGACTGAACTGATGTTTAGTTTTCGCCTTTTTATATTTATACTTCCAAGGATTTCCAAGCACATCAGCAGAATCCAAAATAGCGGCACGATCTCCAGAATATGTTTTAGCCTCCACCCTATCTTGATAAGAGCCCAAATTAACAATATAGTATTTGGAATTAGATGGATCTCGAAGATCAGCCGGAACTATGGCGTCAGGTTCAAAGTAATCGTATCTGACGCCCAGATTAAAAATAATATCACTTAGCTCGACTTTGTCCTGCAGATAGCATGCAAATTCTACCGGTTTTTTATCATATTCATTATGATATATTGAGTTTAAAAAAGGGATGTCCGGTTTAAAAGGCTTATCCTCTTCAAAACCAGAAGATTTTCTAGGAATAATATAAAATTCATTTAGTTTAAGGTGATGTTTCTTTAATTCAAAACCAACCTTTACTTGGTTCAATCGATTTATTTGCGACGTAATATCAAACTTTATCAAATTATATCTTGAGGACCTTTTGAAATGCTCCATATTTGTACCACCAGTATAAAATGCATACTGTTGAGCATCTTTCAATCTATCAGGATCAACATAACCAATAGAATCGGAAGGATTCTGGGCGTAACCAAGCGAGTCACAGGGATCTGAATAAACATAATGTTT
>JAHIOG010000082.1 GCA_018895675.1 bacterium | reverse complement strand
TATCTGAATTTAGTTCCTTCATATACAGAAAACGGATTTGGATAATTAAAAACAAATTGAGACAACAGATCATTCTCACCATCAGAAAGAATTAAATAATACGACAATGTATCTTTAGATATATTCCCTGAAGCGTCCTCAATTATTATCACAACATTTAAATTACCCTCAATTTTATCTGGCACTAATGAATCAACCGGAACCCAAAGGTTTTGATCTGCCTCATCAAAAAGCCTAAAAGTTGACTTTTCATCTATTTTACTCTTTATATAATACTGATTGGTTTTTGATAAAATTCCAGCACTAGTATCTTGAAAAACCGTTTGAATTGTGATTTGATTCCCCGTTTCAAAATAATATGGGATTGAAACAACATTATTGATACTGTCGAGATACATCCGAAAACCGCTACTGTCTGTTTTTATATTGTCGTATACGGCAAATCTCAATGTATCAAATACTGAAATCGTCAAACCAGTATATGAAAGTCGATTACGTTCAGAATGCCTTTCCACAATTCTGGGTCGGACACTTGATCGATTCAGGTTTGGCGATGTTGTATCATATAGGAGATAACGAGTATAGGGAAACATTTCACATGAATCAGTTGCCGATATACCGTTCACTTTAAAAATGTATAATCCCTCATCGTTGAAATAAAGACTGGTTGTGTCGATGAAAGTATATTCTTTACTATCGGATATTTCAGGCTTAATGATTGTATCACCCGTGCATAAATTAATTAGATCCGTTGTAAAAATATAATTTGTATCCAGAGAAATCTCAAGATCAAAACGATTGTCCTGATTAAAACACCAGCCGGTCTCATGGACATGTGCAAGATTATATGGTTTATATCCTGTGAAAGATACTTGTGATTTATACCAGTCAAAATAGTCGCTACCGTTTTCTCCCGACAGGCGAATATTTGGAAAATCCAAACCCAGCCACAATTCTTTTTGATATTTTCCGTCATCAACTGCTTTTAAATATTCTCCAAACATACGATTCATCTCAAACAATGCTGAATCGTTAAAGGTAATCGTAAACAGTTCGAGATTATCAATTACTTCATTCTGCATCTGATATTGAATTCCTAACGAGTCCGGGTTAAAGCGGGATCGCATAAAAAGCGGATCTGTGTTTGATGTTTTAAAATTTATCCCATCACTTTTGTTGTTCAGGAATCCTTTAATTGCTGAAAACTTCAACTGATTTCCCGCTATTGATGGATCAGTATAAAAAACCGGTAAATGAACATGGATTATATTTTGAGATTCATACCAGGCAGGTTGTGAAGGTTCATCCGGACGAAAATTGATACAAACGCTGACCGATTCTGGAAATATATCAAATAAATTCGTCGAACTTTGTAATGAATCAAGATTAACCGTCCATTTTATATCGGAAAAATACGTAGAGTCGTTTCCTTGAAATTCACGATTTGTTTCAACGATAAGTTTTTCTTTTTTCATATCTACCTTTGAAAAATCCTGTGAATTCGGACACAACTTCCAAAGAAAACCCTTTATACCCTCATTTTTCATTTTTCTAGAACACAACTCTATGTTAATATTTTTGCCCTTTCTTAAACCTGGCACGGTTCCCTCTTTTATAATTAACCGATTTTCACCCAGGTTGGTAGTTCCCTGTTGGTCGATTACATTGTGATAATTGCCCATAAATCTGACAGACGGACTTGCAATCCGAATCTTTTTTGAATCAGGGAAAGGGAAATCATTAAAATAATACTTTAATGACGTTGGCACCTGTTCAGATTCTTTAACAGAACAAGATATACCAGATAAATACATCGTTTTATTATTGTATTTACTTAAAGCTAAACTGTCTGGTATTTCAAATACAAAAAGCGAATCTGTTGGATTAATATTTGGAATTAAAGTATCATTCTCAACATACAGTTTTATGTTACTGGACTCATCGAATGCAATACAATTTCTCATTGCCTCGGGGATTTTCACGATTACTGATTCGGAACCTGTAATAAACTGTGCTATTGGATCGTCTTGAATTATTAAATTTGGGAGAATGTATTGTTTCCCCAGATCACTTGAATAGAGATATACATTGTCCGACAACTCAACGGTTGGGCTACCGATAGTTATCCGATTCTCACAGGTTACAGATAATTTTTTATAAGAAGGATCGTCCCAAAAAACCAGTAATGAATCATATGAAGATGGATCTATGGAGTGAAACTCAATAGGTAAATTTGAAATGATCAAACTGTCTTTTCGAATTTCCGATGTATATATACTATCTAATCCTAATTGCAAAACATTTCCTCGACCGGCATCAGAGCGTAAAATTATTGTAGCGTCTTTTTTATATATACTTGAACCATTTTTATCTGTAATTACAATATTATCGATTGCTTCATTATTCCAGGAGCAATTCAGACCATCATGTAAATATATCCAAATAAAATCACCTAATCCGTAGATCGAAT
>JAHIOG010000010.1 GCA_018895675.1 bacterium | reverse complement strand
CAAGGATGATTTTGTCTTTTTGTAAAACTACTTGCTGCATGATGGTCTCAAATATATAATGAAATGTTTAAGAATAAAAGAGTATATCTAAAAAGGTTTTAATACTCCCAAATGAATTATTATTAACAAAGAAAAAGCTTGACAAAAAGCATCTGATAAAATATATTAAAACGTTTCGATAAATCAAATGAGAATTTAATGGCTACTACAATCAAAGATATTGCGAAAAAAGCCGGCGTGTCCATTTCAACGGTTTCGCTGGTACTGAATCGCAAAGGATATGTAGCGCCCAAGACAAAAGAGAAAATTTTATCCGTGATGAACCGGATGGATTATAAACCGCTCCATTCAGCTCGTAAGTTGGCAACTCAAAAGACCGGAAATATCGGCTATATAATATGGGAAGGGCATTTTTCTGAAGTGGAAATGTTCTATAGCCAGGTCTTTCTGGGAATGGAATATGCAGCCAGAAAAAGCGATAGTTATATTCTGTTAACTACGGTAAAAGAGGACTTCGATCCAAAAAACGATTTACCAAGATTTTTACAATATAAAGATGTCGATGGCGTAGCGCTGGCTGGACGAGTGCCTCATACTCTGATCGAATATCTCGATAATCAGGAGTTGCCATTTGTCCTTATTGACTATGAATTGCCCGGTAAAAGTTTTAATTGTATAAAAATTGACAACTACAATGGCGCTTTTCGGGCAGTAGAAAATCTAGTTCTTGCTGATAAAAAATATATTGCCTTTGTTGGCGGCACCTTTTTTCATCCATCTATAAAAGAAAGGTATCGTGGCTACCGAGAAGCTTTGGAGAAATATAATTTAGTAAATGATGGTTATCTGAAAAAATACAGCTACTGTGAAAACATAGAAACCTCCCGGTCGATTGGTGAAAATGGGGCAATAAAGCTTCTTAATCGACATCCCGAAATCGATGCAATATTTTGTTGTAATGACACGACTGCTATGGGCGTTATAACCGGTATTCAAAAAATCGGAAAGAAGATACCTCAAGAAGTTGCCGTAATTGGTTTTGATGATATTCCGCCGGCTGAGTATAACATGCCTAAACTTTCGACTGTAAGAGTTCCTAAGCTAGAAATTGGAAAACAGGCATTTATGCTACTGAGTGAATTGATAAATAATCCAAATATGGCGCCACAAACCCGAATTATTTCAGTCGATTTGGTAATCAGGGAGAGCAGCCATTCAGAAGGCAATAAACAGTGAAAAGCATAATGTAAAATCGATATAATTAATAGGAATTTAATTTTTTGATTTTTAAAGACATAGACGGAAACGACTTATTTTTAATTGGGGTTAACTACTGGCCGGCATCTTCCGCTATAAATATGTGGACCGAGTGGAATCCTGAAGAGTTGATTGAAGATGTCGGGCGGATGAATCAGTTAGGGCTGAATTGTTGCCGCCCTTTTTTATATATGCCGGCATTTATGGAAAGGGAAGATCAGGTCAATCCGATCATGATGGAAAGACTTGAATTTTTTCTTAATATCTGCGAAGAAAATGAATTATATTCATTTCCCACTATTATCGTTGGACACATGTCGGGTGAGGATTGGGATGTACAATGGCGTGATGGCGCCGATTTTATCACTGACCGGCGCATTGTTGATGCGGTAAAATTATATATTTCCACTGTAGTTAAAAGAACCAGTGGTTTTAAATACATTTTGGGGTGGCTGCTATCTAATGAACTCCCAAATTATATTGAGCAACAATCACCCGATGCAATTTCACAATGGGTTAGAGAAATTATCTCGACTATTAAAGCTATCGATCCCAATCGCCCGGTCAGTATTGGTGATGGGGGCTGGTGCCCTGAGATAATCGGAGAAGAAAATGGTTTTCATCTTCGCAAGTTAAATCAATATCAGGATTTTGTTGGGCTGCATTATTACCCCCGCGGAATGAGTCCCTGGCGTCACACTTATACGACAGCGTTTCGAACAAGATTGGCAAGAGAGTGGGGGAAATCAGTCATTATCGAAGAATTTGGTACTTCCACGACACTTTGTTCGGAAGAAAATCAGGCTGATTATTACCGCTCTGTTTTTTATAGCGCTTTGATTAATGGCGCGGAAGGTGCATTAAGCTGGTGCCTGAATGATTTTGATTTTAAAGACAAGCGACCCTATTCGCACCATGCCTACGAGGAACGGTTCGGGGTTGTAAAAACAGATAAATCCCTGAAGCCGGCAGCAAAGGAATTTAAGACTTTCAATAAAATAGCATCCGAATTAATACAGCCGGAGTACCAGCAAATCGAACAACTGGCCGCACTGTTTATTCCCTCCAATTATTATTATGAATATCCATACCAGTTTCAGCCGGAATTCAAACAGTGGTATGATTTATATTTGGAAACCTTTACTCTGCTGAAAAGAGCAAATCTCGATGTAAAGATGGTTTTTGAGCCGGCCCAGGAGCTGGAAAATGAGGGACAGTATTCCCATGAATTACAACTGAATCCCGAAAAGAGTCCGGTTTTATTCATTCCCCGGATGAAATTGATGACCAAACCGATGCGTATCCAATTAGATGAATATATCCGCACCGGTGGGACGGTCTATTTTAGTTTTGCGAATGACAGTTGGGTGCTGGACTGGCATGAATTAGCCGGAGTCGAAACGGACTGCAAGTTTGGGGTTCCGGATTTTTACGATAGCGATTCTCTTGAAATTGTTGTTAAAGAAGATTGGGGCTGTTTTCAACGGGGACAAAAGTTGCAGATTCCCCTGAACAATTCCGATCCCGAATTCGGCTACTGTCCTGTTCTTGAAACTTCCGCCAAAGTACTCATGGAAGATAAAAGCGGTTCTCCTTTTCTTATAGAGCATTCGGTTGGAGAGGGTACGGTTTATTTCTGCAGCTTTCCCATCGAAATGCTTGCTCTCTCCAGTCATGATGAGCAATGGAAATATATACTTAGCCGGATCTATCGTTCAATATATCAGACTGTTTATACCAATCCTTTATTTTCAATCGAGGGTGACGGTCTGGAAATGGGCGTGTGGAATAAGGGCGCTTTATATCAAGTGTTAATTTTTAACCACGCCTGGGTTGAACAGCAGGGATTATTAACTACCAGGCTTTCAAACTGGAAGATTGAACAATCAACTGTTGTGTATGATCAGAAAAAAAGTAATAAAATCGAATTTTCACTAAGTCGAAAAAGTGTTTGTCATTTAACACTTTCTAAACATTAAACGTGTAGGCTGTAAAACACACAAAGGAGGAATGATGAAAAAAGTGACGATGTTAGTACTTGCGATTTCCCTGGTTTTTTGCGGAGTTGGCTTCGCACAAAACATCATTGGAAATCCAAGTGTTGAGGATCTAACCCCCGCGTTCTGGAATCCCGTAAACGGGACTTTCGGGACAGAGTTGGGCGTAGGGACGGATGCCGCGGATGTTAATTCGGGTTTTCGTTCTTTCAAGATCACGAAGAGTGCGGCGACGAGCGGTATCGTCGGTTGGTTATCTGATGACAACGCCAATAAGTATTGGAACAACGCTGGCACAGGAACCTTCTCCATCAAAGCATCTGTTAAGACAGTTGGTGTGAATACCAACCCGGCAAATGATGATGCCAAGATCGGTGTTCTTTTTGAATTCAAGAACGCGGCAGGTGTTGAGTTGTCTTCGGGAACCTTATGGGCGGATCAGTCAGCGGCAGATGTCGCTTGGGCCGACCTGAGTGACGTTGTAATTCTGAGTGAAGCGCCGGAGCAGGTCTATGTGACCCTGTTAATGGGTAAGAATGCGACGGGTACGGTTTACTTCGATAATATCGGATGCAACACGGCGGATTCCTGGACCATGGGAATATTCAATGGTGGCGCTGAGGATGTTGCCGGCTGGATGGATTGGTACGGCGGAAATGGTAACTATACGATGGTTACCGATGCAGAGGCCCATAGCGGCAGCTATTCGGTGGTGCTGTATCAGGATGATGATTTGACCACTGATCAGAGTGAGTTTGTATATTACTCACAGCCCTATGCGATTGAAGGCGGTGAATGGTACAAGATTGGCGTCTGGGT
>JAHIOG010000081.1 GCA_018895675.1 bacterium | reverse complement strand
TTGCCATTTGACTTTCCATATCATAAACCCATAGACCACAAATGATATCTTCTTCTTTTGCGTTAATATCCACATTATTAAGATTCATGTGTCCTTCGGTGCTAAGGTACGCTAAATACTTACCATCCGGGCTCCAGTGGGGCATTTTTTCAATAGCATAAGGCGTCTTTGAAATGTTAATTGTAGCTGTAGGTTGATTTTGACCTGCTTGATACTTATATGACGGTTTATAATATATATCTGTATGTGTTCCTTGTATCCCCAAGTAGGCAATTTTAATCATCCCATTATCGGAAACAGATAAACGTGGATCATACTTTCGAGTATTATCAGAAAAGGTAATCTGCGTTAGGTTAGTTTGATTAGATTTTTCCAAAATTAACCAAACATCACTACTTAACTCATCGCTGGCTATAAATGCGCCAGATATTTCCTGTAAATTTTTCAATGGAAAAGACAAATAAGAAATTTGCTTTTGTCTTAAATTAGGATCCGATTCTGGGCTTTTCATTGCAGATACCATAATATCGTCAGAAGTAGATCTAATGGTTTTAATAAAAAACAATTCATATTTCTTGTTTAATGATGATATGACATAAAGTGCGTCTCTATTCCTTGATGGTGTCCAGGCTACATTATATGTATTAGCACCAGAATAATTAATAATAGGAGCATAAGCACTTATAGATTTAGATTTTCGTTCACCTATTGCAAAGTCTTTATGATAACCTGATTTTATCGAATAAAATACTACTGAAATCATATCTTCTTTTAGAAAATCAAAACCTAACCAGCTACCGCTAACCGACCATTGTGGATTTCGGAGATGTCCATTTAATTGAAGGATTGGCTCAACTCCCGAATATTTTAAATTGATTGCCGGTACTTGCGCAAATAGAGATAATTGAGCCATCATGAGTGCTAGTAGAATATATCTGTATTTTCTGTTTTTCATGCAGTATCTCCTTCCATTATCGTATTAAGAAAAATATAGAGGCGATTATAACACCCGTTAAGATTTTACTTAAACTAAAAAGTGCTTTTTCAGATTTTTGCCCTGGGTAGCCTTCTAATAAACGGATATCCACATTTGCATTCTCCAATACCGGGACATAGCTATTTTTTAATTGTCGCGTTTCGCTGAGGGCAAAATACGGACGAGTTACAATAGCTCCCTTTGGATATATCGGTTCGATCTGAATATCCTTGGAATGGGTAAGCTCGATTATCATATCCGGCAAGCTATTAACCAGGCGATATTGGTTCGACCAATTTATTTCTACAGGGGGTTCTCCCGGGCCTAACAGATCAAAATGGTATCGCTGTTCATTGTTTATTGTAATGGCGTATGGTTGTTCAATATTTGTTACCACAACGGGGAAGTACTTAATAGCAAAATACATCTCTTGGTTGAGAGAATCCCATTCGGAAAATTGAAATGTTGCATTCAGTAGCTCCTTTTCAAGAAACAATAACCTTAATTGTTGTTCTATAGTAGCTTCTTCATATATTCTTCGATGATATTGAAATACAATTCTGGCATTTTCAATTCTGCATAATCGTGATATTGTCAATCCCCGAATTTTCATACGCAAATCTGCAAAATAATCTTCAATGTTGGGTAATATTAAATCAATCTCTCCCTTTATTAAACTATATGTTTTCCTTAATTCTGGATTAATGCTGTCCCCACTAAAGGGAATCTGACTTAATAGGTTTTGAGTAGTTATTAGTTCTGAAACGCTTTTTTCAATATCACCGATAGCTCGGTAATATACTTTTCCACGTATCTGGTGCGCCCTGGCGTTATTGGGATATTCCAATAAAATATTTTTCATATCAATCAGGATATTCTCCGGATTTTGAAGATAATTATTATTAGCATATTCCAATCTTTGCTCTGTTTCATCATTAGTAACCAATATCTCTTCAGTAGTAGCTGAATATAGACTGATATAAAATAGACTAATGCAAATATATATTCTTTTTAAATAAATAATATTGTGCAGCATGCTACTCCTATTAAAACCACTGAAGTCAATCGAATTATCGAATTTACTATTGGCTTAAACTGAATTGTATATTCGTCTTTATCTTTCAATTCAAATGTATCTTCAAAACGATCTGTTTTAACTCTACGTTTTCGCGCTTGATTTTGTCGTAACAGCACAATGCGGTCTTGGCGTCCATCAGGCTTATGAAATGTCATTAAAACCGGTTTCTGTTCTTCATATACCGGCCGATCTTGCTGACTTATATCCGGGTGGTAATAATCTATTTCAGATAATTCTGTTTCAATATTCCGGATACAATCTTCAAGCAGATAACTAACTGAATATTCTTGTCTATCGTCGACGAAATCATAATCATAATCTTGGGTTGTTTCAAAATATCGCTTAGCATATTCATAATCATGAAGTTCATAAGCAACACGTCCAAGCCAGTAGTTAGATTCTCCAATCATTTGATAGCTTAGACTATCTATTAAATCAGAATACATCAGAAATTTTTCTTCTGCATCTAAATAATTACTTGAATCAAATAATACAATACCATCTTCAATATATTGTCCCATCTCTCCATTTGGATCATCAATAAAAATTACCTCACACCTCATTGTTCCCCACATCATACCGGGCTCAAAGCCCAATTCTTTCGCACGTTGATATGAATCCCGGGCATCATTAATAAGATTTTTATCTTCTTTTAATACCCTTGCAAGAGCCCAATATCCCTTCCATAAATTAGGGCAATCCTTGATTAATTTCTCTGCTTCGGAACGGGCGGTTTCCAACTGTTTTTTTCTTAAAAATACTGTTATATTGGGCCCGGCCCTCCTAAAGACATTATATGAATCCATATCTGTAGCGTACACGCTTCCGTTTTGAATATAGAAGTCCGGTATTCGTAGGATATCATTACCTTTTTCAATAAATAATGACTTACCATTTTCAGATTTAAATTTAATAAATGGATTTATATATGTTTTGCCCGGTATATGCCGCTTATATTTTTCTGGTGGAGTGATTTCTTTATAACTAATAGGAACATGATAACGATATTCCTGCGATCCATAATTGTTTTTATAGAGTATCGAAATTAACGCCTTGTCAGCTAAGTCATAATGATTATTTTTGATTGAAACATACAATCCAGAAAAATCTATCCGTTCATTTATATCCCATTTTTTATTAATGTCAAATTTTATTGTTTTATAGTTATTTGAGAAGTTTACATTTTCAACATTGATATAGTTTTTTTTCTGACCAACGTTCATCTTGTTTGTCGTCATCTTCATATCCCACTGCATAAACCTGGTATCGGCAAGTTCAATTATCAGGAAATCACTCTTATTAAAATTAGACTCGACTAAAGTACATAAATGAACACTTTGATTGCATTTGTCATCGGTTGAAACAATGGAAATATTTTTATCGCAGGGCACATAACTAAACCCTTTATTAAAACTCATCTGAAGTTGTGAGAATTGATCTGTCTCTTGCAAAGGCTCACCAAACCACAGATTTGATATTTTTAATGTAGTATTAGATGGAATATAACGTATAACACTTAAAGCAATAGTCTTATCACTAATATATTTTATATCAGGAGATAAATATTGTTCTGTCTGTTTATCAAATTGACAACTTCTTTGGTTTAGATCAAACTGCACCGGATATTGTTCTGAAATTCGAAACCATATTTCAGAACCTGGTTTCAAATAACTATTCAATTCCTGTGTCTTAATAGTTAATTCGTAACATTGGTTTGTTTGCCCTGTAAATAGAGACAGATCATCGCTCATGTTAAAATATGGTTTCTCTACAATCCAATTCTCAGTATCAACACATAATGGTAAATCAGACATAGAATGATATAGACCTAACTTCTCACGTCCCTCTCGGAAAAAACCTTCTGTTTTCAAACCATTTATTATCAGCTTGTCATTAGGATTAACAGCATTTGCGAGTACAAATCCGAGTCTTTTTGGATCAATATACTTAATATTTTTTACCTTGGATTTCATATTACCATCCAGAAATATTCCTTCAGTCCTATTTGACCATTCAATACTTAAACGATCTGGAATAGTTAAAATTAAAACTTCATCCGGCTTAAAACAGCTAAAATTTGATTCAACTTGAAAATGAATCGCATTTGCCTCACTGGTCTGGTCTTTATAGTAAAAGACCTGGGGCGCAGAAGATTGCATCGTAAAGTGAGCTATTTGAATTTCCCTCGAAAGTACATCAAGCCCACTGCTCATGTTATATCCGCAGTAGTGAATATGTATATACTTTTTATCTTTGATTAAATTTTCAATATTATCGGTATCAACAATTCTAAGAGCAAATTTTAACCCCTTTATTCGCAGCCAGTCATCTGGCTGAAAATCGCTCAAGACATCAATTCGTATTGTGGTTTTATTTAGAAAATGTACTTTTTCAGATATTTTATCAGCAGCCGATCCCTCAACTAAGATTTGATTAACTGTTCGATCCCATTCAAAGCCCACATCTTTTGGTAATTCAAAATATATATCTGAAGATGCATTGATTCCCCCCTGCACTTTTCCAGCATCAATAATTAATTCCGGTAATTCAACAGATGGAAAATTCACAATCACTTCGGGATAATCAGTCAATTGAGTAAATGGATCAGCAATATAAAGTTGATGTTTTGTAAATATATCTGAACCACTCGACTCTGGAATCCGTAATTGAATTGATACTGGATCAACAATCACATGATCTGTATGTATAAATAGATTGCTAATTTTCAGACTATCCCCACTGAATAATGGGCGGTTAAAAGTGAGTTTAGCGCACAAACCATTATCACTATCAGAAAAATCTACCTTAATTTTTTCACTTAGCTTATAATCAACGCCATTTATCTTCCCATTATTATATACAATATTTTTCGATATCGATGGTGGGAAAAATATGTTCAATTTCTGACCTTTAGGGATAATAGATGGCTTTGGACCAACAGATAAATATATCTCAGGTAACGATTGCAAACGATGCCCAATTATATACCGTCCCGGCTTAACAAAATCAAAGCGTATATCTGTTATAGCTATTTCGTCTAATAACAATTTATGTTGATTGAATGGATTTATTTTAATCATTCGCCCCTTGAACCCACTAAATTCACAGGGTTGATTGTTGATAAATATTTTAGGTGCTAATTTTTTCGTCGGGAAGTATACATTCCGAAGGGTTAAACCATAAATTTCAATGGATTCTTTCGAGGAAACCTCAAAGGGTATTTGAATATTACAACGTTTATGGGAAATAATCGGTTGAACGACATACTCTTTCTTTTTATATATTAATTTAATTTGAGAATCGGCCCACTCAATCTTAGAAAATATTGGTAGAACAATCGATATCTTAGTGTGTTTGTCCCATGATCTGTAATCATCATTTTTGATTACGTACTTTCCGAGTTGGGCAGTCTGACTATTATTTAAAAAGAGTTTTGTCTCACAGCCTGTAATAATTTGTGCATCGGACATCCTAATAGATATGCCAAGAATACAAATTAGGCAAATAGTTTTTAGTATTATGTGTCTACTTAATACCATGACACGCTATTTTTTGATTATCGTTCACATCAATCAGTTCAGGAAATTTTTCTTTGCATTTTAGCGCACACATCATTGTGTTTTTCAATTCACACCTTTGAAAATAGGGACACCCTGTCCCATCGTATTTTGCATATTCAGCATCAATGAATTCTCCAGATTTATCTGATATAATAGACATTTCTTTATCTTTAAAAAACAATGCGGCAGTATAGAGCTCTTGTGTATATGGATGGTGTATATCATAATGATTGAATTTTTTCGGATTATCGAATATTTCCACAACCTTTCCCATGAACATAACCGCTACTCGATTGCATATCTGGTTTATTAAATGAATATCATGAGAAATAAATACTATTGTTGCATTGTTTTTCTGTTTGTATTTCAACAATAAATCAATTATTAATCCTTTATAGGATACATCTAAACTTGATACCGGTTCATCTGCAATTATTAATGTTGGTTCAACAGCTAGAATTCGCCCAAGCCCCGCACGGCGCCGTTCACCGCCACTCAATTGATGAGGATAATCTCTGCGTTTATGCTCGATTTGCATATCGTAGAGTATTCGATTAACATTTTGTTTAATTATTTTATCATTACTGTATTTTATTTTTACTGCTTCTCTAATTAAATCCTCAACCCGCATACTCATATTCAGTGCCGAACGGGGATTTTGAAATATTATTTGAACCTGTTTGCGAAATTCGTCGGCGGAATCATGAATCCATTCATTTATTTCTCTTCCGTGATATTGAATATTACCTTCTGTAAGACTAAACAAACCCACTAAACACTTTCCTAAAGTTGATTTACCGCACCCACTTTCGCCCACGATTCCATAAACATCACTTTGATTAATAGATAGATTAATTCCTCGTAAATATGGAATGAATGGTAATTTTTCATTCTTGTCTCGAGAACGAAAATATTGGGTAAAATTACTAACCTTTACTAATGCATCTTCCATTTTACTTACTGATTTTCCTTACATGTAAAATTTAAATGTGTTAATCTTGAAATAATGCACATCTTACCTGGTGGGGTGCTTGGATTAAGTCAGTAAAATCTGTTGGTGCATTTTTAGAACAATTAAGGACGGGATTGTTGAAATATTCGCGACAGCGTTTATGAAAACGACATCCATTTATTATTTCATCCCTTCTAGGTGGTTCTCCTGAGATATAACCTTGTTTATGCGATTCATTGAATATTTCCATAAGTTCACGTGTATATGGATGTTTTCTTGTTTGTTTCGGATCTAAGATAATATCAGCTGGTCCAAATTCCATTCCCTGTCCGTTATATAGAACTAAAATTTTATCGGATAATTTCGAAATAAATCCTAAATCATGAGAAATTAATATAATAGATAGATTGCATTCTTGCTGGATGTGTTTTAGATGTTTTACAACAACAACCTGATTTACAATATCTAGACCAGTTGTTATTTCATCAGCAATGATAACATCTGGTTTACAAGCATACCCTAATGCTATCATAACTCGTTGATTCATACCACCACTTAATTGATGAGGGTAAGATGCCGGTACTTGATCAATTGGCAAATTGAATTTCTTTAATGCCTCAATCATTACTTCTTCATGTGATAAACCGTCGAGCGATCTTGTTGGAACTATTTTTTTGAAATGTTTTCGAATCGTCCAAAAAGGATTTAAATATGACTTAGGATCTTGGAACATGATAAAAATCCGATTCCCTCTTATCTCATGAAGTCCATACTGTTGATCAATGCTCTTTTTCCATCTTTTTTCATTTTTATAATACATTTCTGTTATCTTTCCTTTTGAATAACTAACATATTTATCAATGTGCGATGAACTTAAATCCTCCAATCTTGAGTCACTGATTTGAAATTTGATTTCACCCTTTACGACCCCTGGGTTCTGAATGTGTATCCCTAAAAGTGCTAATACCGTTTGTGTTTTCCCACTTCCAGATTCTCCAACTATCCCCAGAATCTCTCCTTTGTTTAAAACAAAATCTACATCATCAATAATTCGTTTCTGGCTCCCATGTTGAAGATCAAAGACAACTCGCAAATTTGTCACCTGGAGTAATGGCAAACAGCTCATATTACAGACTCCTTTTTTCTCCATAACTCTTAATCTCTTCTGCCAAGCGCATATACATAAAAATAGTGAGAGTGATAAATATTACTGGAAATATGATGTAAATATGTACTGGCGCATATGTCATACTTTGAAGAATGGCTCCCCAACTGACCCAAGGGTAGGCTGCTCCAAAATTTAAATATGTTAATGTAATTTCTAATATAGCACCCTGCCCCATCATATACATAGCCTGGAATAATAATATATATTTACATTCGTTAAGCAATATATGCTTCCAAATAATTTGTCTATCCGATAAACCTAATGCAATGGAGGATTGAATGAATTCTTCAGATCTCAGGGCTTTAATTTTCCCAATAATCATGCTGGCCAAACGTGGAGAAGAAAACAACCCAAAAAATGCCATTAAAATCGCCAATTTAGTATTTGTTGATCGGATCAAACCATCTAAGAAAATTTTCATTAGCAAGACCAGTAACAGTAGCGGAAATGAATAGAACACATTTAAGACAGCATTAAAGAAACTATTGCCATTAATTTGGTATGCGAAAAAACGCCCCCAACTGGAAACCGATAAATACCGCCATTTTGATGATGTTGTAATATTTTTATCTTTTATAAACCGCTTAAAGTCTTTGATGTTTTTAGAATAATATCCCAGTCTAATTCCTAAAAATACACCAGAAACGAGAAAAATTACCGAGGTAATTAAACTAAAAAAGAAATTCGTTTTTATCCCTGCATAGAACTGAGAGAAGAGATCATAGCCATAAAAATCAGTTCCAAATGGATGCTCCCAGGATATTGGCGAAAACTGTTCAAGTTGGTCAGTTTCTTCTGAAAATAACGGTTCTGTGGGAGAAAAACGTGATAATGGAATGCCTAAGTAGGAAGATATTAATATAATTACATAGATACCCATAAAAAGGAGTAGTAAATATCGAATAATATTATTTATTATATCGCTGATAAAATTCAATCTAGTCGGATGCATGACTTACCCGCGGATCTAAAAAATATCTCATTTTTTCAATAATAATGTTCAATAAAATAATTGTGGCAGAAATCATCGCAGTCGAAGTAATTAACAATTCAAAATTTCCTTGTGACTTTTCGGTTATACAATCATAAATTATATAAGATAGTCCTTTGATTGTAAATATTCTTTCAATCATAATAGTACTGCTTATAAGAATTGGCAATCTGGTAAATAATAGCTCAAAACAAGTAATAAACAATTCTCTTCTTGGAAAATGCAATATTGGATGGCCCCAGGCGTTACCAGCTAATACATATTCTCGCTTTAGGATTTTATTTAATTCAGATTCAAACGTGTTAAACATCTCTGCTAATGATCCATTTCCAAATGCAAGGATGAGGAAAACTCCAAAAGAGAGTCCTGTCTTGTGTGTTAATAAGTAATATACAACACCAATTACAATAACGTGAAAACCA
>JAHIOG010000009.1 GCA_018895675.1 bacterium | reverse complement strand
TGTTAGTTAGCATTAATTATCAGGTGGTATTATTAGATGCGGTCTATAAAGCTTGATAATATGCTTGGAATAAGAAAAAAAAGAAGTGTTTGAGGTTTAATGTCTAATCGTCGCTTAATTATTCTCATGTGCCTTTGGGCTGTCGTTGCCACAGGATTTTTTCTATTGCGTTCTTCCACTATATTCGTATGGGACGACTCTCCTAGTATTGCAGCCAATATGTACGATATTCCTAAGCCATTAGTTTGGGGAGAATCCGATACATTTGAGCGTATTATAAGCGATTCGTTTGGTAGTATTGGGGGAGGGGGTTATCGTCCTCTAAGCTTGATTATTGCAAGGATTGGTGCATCGATTTTTAGTAATCCAAATGCCAACCCTGCTGCATGGTTCACCGCCGTAGGAATGATTTTTGGAACATTAGCCGTATGCGTCTTTCTCATCGCCCGCCGCTACCTGCAGACGGATACAGCCGCCCTGTTAGCCGTGTTTCTCTTCCTATTCTCCACACCCGTCATTACCGGCGGCTGGGTAGTCTTTGCAGGCATTCAGGCAATCGTTCCGCTAATGATATGCCTCGGTCTGTTGCTTTACTGGAAGGCAGTTGAATCAACGCGCTGCAAGGGTCTGTACATGCTGGGTCTTTGTATGGTGCTTTTCTTCGGGCCATGGTTCCGTGAGTATATTGGAGTTCTTTCGCTCCTCATTATTTTCCTCGAGGCACGGCGCGCAAGAAGACCAACTTTATTGATGGGCATTGCCGGAGTGTTTTTACTTCATACTTTATTTCCAATGGCTCTCATCAAGCTATTGGTATATCCACAACTGCCGCTGGTGCCCGTTTTTGCCATTGGTTTTTCAGGACAACAACTCAGTGCCATGGACACGGATAGTTTAATGTCTTTGATAAAATGGTCGGTATCAGACAATTTTTTAACTCTTTTTCCGCCCATCTTTTTTGGACTTGCACTGATTGCTTATCTGACTCCGGCTTTGTTCTTTGGTTCAGAGTTATTGATAAGGATATGGAAAAAAAGGTGCTTTTCCCTCGACGAACAGCATATTTTGGCAAACATAGAAACGATGAAGAATTTCTTCCTGCCACTAATCTTCATAATAGTTGCAGTATTCGGGTATTTTGGCTTTTATGATCAAAGAATGTTTATTCTCTGGCTTTCTTTGGGCATGGCATTCCTTGCCATATGCTATGATACTTTTCTTGCCTGGTGGTTCTTACTCACCTTCCTTCCGTTTTTAATTCTATTTACTGAACAGGTACATCTTGCCTATGCGCTACTGCCTGCCTCCATCATTATGGCTGCTACAGTTGAAAAATCATGGCAGGCGGTGCAGCAGTTGAGTGGAGACTTTCGCTTTTTTCGTTATGCGCTGATACTGATAATGGCATTGGTTATCGCCGACCATGGCCTGAACCTATATGGCAGCTACGAGGTGGTTCACTCCGTAAATGATGGGATTTTAACGATGGCGGACTGGTTTAAGACCAATGTACCCAGAGGTTCCATTGTAATCAGTAATGCACCGCACGCAGAAGATATTCGACTATATTCAGGGGGACATATCATAGCTTTCTGGACAGTAACTGCGGGTATACCCCATCCATCTAGAGCTCTTGCAAAGCCAGAAGAGTTGGAAAAACTCATCTGGGAATACCAGGGGAAACGCAATGTCTATTTCCTTGATATGGATTACAATTACACTCCTGTAAAAGCCGCTTATCATTCCCATAAATACGTCCGCGATAACAACGTTGCTATGGAATATATCGGGCTTATCCACATCACTAAAGCCCGCTATCCGTATCTTGACCCGTTTAAGGCTTATATACCAAGACCTTTAATTTCTTTTCTGGGAGCACCTGATTTGGAAAATGATTTTTATCGTGGGCCTGCTCAAGATGACACTCCCTTTCTAAGAGAAGTATATACTGAGTATCATGTTTACAAGGTGACTGGAACGAAGGTAGATTTGTGGAATTCAAGTGGACCACTGAAGATGGTAAAAGAAGGTTATCTAGGTTTTAATATCTTTGTCTTAAATAGCAGATTTTTTGCCATTCCGCAGGGTGAAGGGGCTTTTGATCTAAAGAAGGTCTGGAGAAAAGAGTATTCGAGAAGCTTTATATCTGATAGTTATCTGGATATTGTTAAACAAATTATTAACCAATCTGAAATAGAGCCAGATGCAAAACTTCAGGACATTGTCGTTGTAAACTCTCCCTGGCCTGCTCTCCCAAATAAATTACCTCCAGGGCTTGCTTATTCAAGTGGTAATTACACAGATGCAAATACTCCAGTAGGTCATTACAAAGCAGAATATGCTTTTGACGACAATATAAATACTCTGTGGCATTCCCCTCTCCCCGCTGGAACATTAGGTTGGATAGTTCGGAACTTTGAGAAACCCACAAAAATTTCGATGTTTACTATCACGATCAGGTCAGATATGATTGATCAAGCTCCATCCTTCTTTATAGTATCGGGTTCATCGGATGGAAAGAGTTGGAGTGCCTTGGGGGCAACTAACAAACTATATTGGGAGAAGGGAGAGAGAAAGTTATTTGCTTTAAAGGAAAACAACCAATATTACAAATTCTACAAATTCGATTTCATATCAAGCGTAGCAGATGATGTCTTTGTATCTATTATAGATATGGATTTGTTTGGTGAACAACTCGACTAATGGATTGGGAAGAATAAAATAGTACTCATAAACTCTCCTATTTCGGGCACATTAATATTATACAATATAGATTAAATAAAAAAGCGAGGCATAATTATATGTTTCCTAAAAGGTATATAAAGTCCAGAAAAATAAATTCCAAAATTTGATAATCCTCAATATTAGGAGATTCTCTTCTATGAAAGTAACACTACTGATCCCAACTCTAAATGAAATCGACGGCATGAGAGCTATCATGCCCCTCATCAAAAAAGAATGGTACGACCAGATTATCATTCTTGATGGCAAATCTACAGATGGCACCATCGAATACGCAAAAAAGCAGGGTTATTTTGTGTATGTGCAGAAAAATCCGGGAATCAGACAGGGATATATGGAAGTGCTACCGTACATTGAAGGAGATATCGTCCTGACATTCAGCCCTGATGGAAATTCTATACCTGAATTAATTCCAAAACTGATCGAAAAGATGAAAGAGGGGTACGATATGGTCATAGTCTCCCGCTATCTCGAAGGTGCGAAAAGCGATGATGATGATATTATCACTGGGTTTGGAAATTGGCTCTTCACCAAAACAATCAATGTTCTTCATGGCGGGCACTACACAGATGCAATGGTAATCTTCCGTGCCTATAAAAAAGACCTGATATATTCCTTAGACCTTGACAAAGACGAAAGTTATTCGACCGCAGAAAAACTGTTCCGTACAAAAATAAGCTGGGAACCCTTGCTATCCGTACGTGCTGCCAAAAGAAAGCTTAAAATTACCGAGATTCCCGGTGATGAGCCGCCGCGGATAGGAGGCGAAAGGAAACTCCAAATATTGAAATGGGGCGCCGCATACTATTTTCAGTTTATAAGTGAAAAATTCTTTTGGCGCTGAATGCTAGTTTAATGGCAATGATCAAAAAACATCGCAAAATAAAATCCGCTATCGGAATAAGTATAAGCATCCTATTAATTTGGTTAATTTTTAAAGGAACTAACTGGAGCGAACTCCTAAAGGCAATCCAGAACATCAATTACTTTATGATTATCGCAGCTATGGCCCTAATGGTATCCAGCGTCTGGATTCGGGCTATTCGATGGCGGATTTTAATCAGTAAAGTGGGAAATGTAAGTACAACAGATTTATACAAAGTTACCATGGTGGGATACATGGGGAACAACATTTTGCCGCTCAAGATGGGGGAATTGCTTCGAACATACGCAATTTCAAAAAAACAAAACATCAATTTTTCTGGTGCATTCTCTTCTATAGTAGTCGAACGAATATTGGATATGATTTCTTTTATATTAATCATAAGTGCTGTTTTCTCAATATTCCCTATCACTGACTGGACACAAAAAATAGGGGTCATAGGGTTTTTTATTGTGCTATGTTTTCTAATCGTTTCATTCATTTTATTTAGATATAATTCTAAATTTGAAACCTGGTATCTCGAAAAACAAAAACAGCTTATTACAAAAGACAAAGAAACTATATCAAATCACTTTGTAGGATTTTGCCAGGGAATAGCATCATTATGGCAAAATCCAAAACCATGGCAAACAATCTTCTTATCATTATTGATTTGGGCTATGTATTTTCTATTTACTATCCTATCCATCTATGCATTCAATTTTAATTTTGGCTTTCTGGATATTATGAAAATGGGAATATTAGTTCTTACCTTTGTTACATTGGCAATTATCGTCCCCTCAGCTCCAGGAGCTATAGGAACCTATCATGCCGCAGCCATAGCAGCATTACAAATAGTTGCTATTAATATAGATGATGCCAGGGCATTTGCGATAATGTACCACATGGCTCAGTACTTACCATTGACTTTCATCGGCTTATATTATTTCTTTAAATTAAATCTTCATGTTGCTGATCTGGATAAAATATGAATTGAGTGCCTGATAAACAACTCCCGCAATTCTTAAATACACAATCAACATATGATTCAAAAAATCGGAGAAACGGGATTCGAGAAAAAAAATGGCTCTATCAAACATAATTCATGAAAAATTATCAGATCAGATAAGCAATGCCGAACAGATCAAAGCCATTCGCAGCGCATTCAACACAGTAAAAAACCGGCAGAAAGAAAACATCAAGAGGATCTCAAACCTTGAAGAACGGAAAAAACGCCTCCGGGAAACAAAAGAATACTGCACCGGGAATCAAAGTCTTCTTGAACTGGCTGTAAAAAATTTGCGCAGCAATGGTGTTAAGGTACATATTGCCAGAACAAAAGAAGATGCCCTGTCAATGGTTCAGGATGAGATTGGGGACGAGAAATTAATAGTCAAATCCAAATCCAATGTCTCAAAAGAGATCGGATTGAATAAATTCCTGGAATCTAAGGGCGTTAATATCATCGAAACAGACATCGGCGACAGGATAATACAACTGGCAAAGGACAATCCCTCACATCCAACAGGACCTGCCTCGCATCTTACACGGTATGACATTGCAGAAATACTTTTTGAACATCTTGGTGAATTCGTGGAACCTGACCCTGAAACTTTGACTAAAATATTCAGGGATGAAATATCAGGGTATATAGGCAAAGCAAATATCGGGATAACAGGTGCAAATGCTGTTGCTGCTGAAGAAGGCGCAATAATGCTGCTGCATAATGAAGGCAACATACTTGAGGTGATGCATCGCCAGAAAAAACATATAATCCTTGCGGGGATTGATAAAATATATCCGGATATTGATGAAGCTTTCAATGCTGCTAAACTCCAAACTTTTTTCGCAACAGGTTCTATTATTACATCGTATATTAACGTTATCAGTGGACC